>JAISTJ010000035.1 GCA_031272655.1 Tannerella sp. | reverse complement strand
GCCTTTTCGACTGTTTGCCATCCCGTTGGAGAGCGTTTTTTATCTCAAAAGCGGGTGCAAAGGTACGAACTATTTTTCAAACCACCAAATTTTTTCGCAACTTTTTTTCAAAAAAAATGAAAGTTTTTTTTAATCGCCTGATTATCAGAGGTGATTTTTTTTGATTTTTTCTTGAATTGCTGTATTTGCTTATTCCGCATCGTAAGCAAGGCGCAAACCGTTCTGGGGACTACGGTAATCGGGGCCGGACTGATCACGGTATGAAACACGTGAATACCAAGTATTTAGAAACCAGTTGCCGCCACGGAACACCCGTCCGACGCCTGTTGCAGCTCCTGTAGGGTTATCCGCCGGGGAGTTCATGTAATAGCCTGCATCATACCAGTCGCTACACCATTCCCCAACATTGCCGCTCATATCATAGATACCGAATTTGTTTGGCTTTTTCCCACCTGCAGGATGTGTCCCGTAGTTGCTTTCGTCGTTGCTGTTGCCCCAGTGCCATGCCACATCGTCAGCTATATCACTTCCGCTGTACTTGTTGTTTGCGCCACCCCGCGCTGCATACTCCCATTCTGCTTCCGACGGCAAACGGCATTTCTTGTTCGTATGTATGTATAGCCTGTATATGAAGCCGTTTTCATAATACTTTATGCCTTTATATTCGTAGTAAGCGCCGCTTGTGCCTACAATGTCATTCCAGCTGACGTTATATACGGGATAGTTTTCGCCCAAGCCGTATTTTTCGGTCGGACTGACTGGATAGCCCTTCATGACGTCATACCATAATTTCTGCGTAACTTCAATCTGCCCGATATAATAATCGTCAAGATGTACCGAATGGACAGGACTTTCGTCGTCAAAGGCTTCGCTGTCGTAGTTATCTCCCGATGGATCAGTCGCTTGCGCACCCATGAGGAATGTTCCGCCTTTCACAAAAATCATCTCCATAGGCATTGAGACCGTGCCCTGCGTAACGGATATTATCTGTGTAACAGTGCCTGACCTTATGGTAATTTCGGCTTCGCGGCTTGCCGAAATGGTGTTTTCGTCAATAGTAACGGTTATCGTCCCGTTCTCATTGCCGGAAAGAGGACTGACGGTACACCATGACGGGTAACCGGACTCAACCGACCATGATGTATTGCACGAGACATCAATATTATATTGACCTCCTTGGTAGGTGGTTAAAACCGTGTTGGAAGATAGCGCTAAATCTATTGTCGCCGATGTAAAACTGCTTGTTGAGCTGTAAATAAAATTGTCCTGCTTGTCGCTGACGTATCCTTTATAATAATAAAGCGTTTCGCTAAGCAGATCGGTCAGGGTCAATACGAGTTGCCCATCCGACAGGGTGCCCGGTATATTAATCGTGTCGGTTGTGAGGCCTGAAACCGTACCGATAATCAAACCTGCCCTCTGGGTCGCTCCTATAGGGCTGACCGTTACTGTGCAGGTTGCCGTAAAGAAGTCTATATTGCTGATTGCAACGGTTACAACCGGCACATCTACATCCGGCTCATTCTCGCACGAGAAGAATAACGCTGCTATTGTTAATGATATCAATATTTTTTTCATACTGTTAATTATCAGAATGTTATACCTAATAGAAGATTGCCCTCAGGATATATAAACCTGCCAATAACGGCGCTGAAACCTGCACCGACTACCATAAATTTGTAGCGGTAGATCAAGCCTGCTTCCATCATTACTCCTGCTACGGAATATTCTTTTATTTCAGTGGAAACGCTTCCCCGTGTATGCCAATGCGTCCATTTGGTGCCATAACCGGCGCCGCCATACAGGAAAACGTCCGGATCCATGAAGAGTTGTTTAAGTATTCCCGCCGTATATGCAGAGACGCCCGTTTTCGTATAATCAGTATTATAGAAGTAACTGTATCTCTCGCCTTTCTGGAAATCGCCTTTTCTGGCTAAATTGGTCTTGTACTGTACGTATCCACCCCATTCAGCGGCATAACCAACCATAAGGGAATATGCCGGAACCTTGCCCATAGAAGCGCCCGGCATAACGAAATAGTTGGCTTTGCTGAAAAATTTCGCCTTTGGCTTTTTAGTTGTGATTGCTGCTGACTGCGACGCCGCTGCAGAGTCTTGATGAGCTGTAATTTGCTGCTGTCCGACCGTTGGATTAGTGTCCTGACAGTAAGCCGAGAAAACCCAAAAACCGCATAACAACGTAATAATAAGTCTGTTCATTATGATTTTTTATTCTTAACCGTTAGATAATATCGTTTAAAAGCGTCGCAAAATTACAAAAAGTTTCTCAATAAGAGGTGTTTTTAAGTTTTTTTATTAGATTGCTTTACGGTTCTTGATTTCTTTTTTGTTTTTGTTGGAGACGTTGGAGGCGTTGGCGGCGGCTCTTTTTCGCGAATGGGCTTGAAACTTTTGACGGCTTCTTCACGGGTGCAGGCATTGAAGTGCCACCACTCACTTGTAACAGACTGAAAACCAGCCTGTTGCATCACACGGCGCAGAAACCTGCGGTTGTCATATTCTTCCTGACTTATCTGTTTGTTTTTCAGCAGCTCATCTTCGCGGTCGGTATTTGCCTCCGGCCCGAAGAAGTCGAAAGGCGTCCCCATCGGCAGTCTGTCGCCGTTGGCGTCAACGAGGGTAACGTCCACAGCCATGCCGTAGTTATGCAAGCCACCGCCTTTTTCGGGGTTGGCTACATAATAGTTGTTCTTGTGTTGCTCTGCCCATTCGCTCATAAGTTGCTGAACCTCAACGGGTCTCGCCGCGTCGAGAATAAGTATGGACAGCGTCGGCCGCTCCTTACGCAATAGTTCCTGAGCGCGTATAATCTTCGTAGCGGCGCGCGGGTGAAGCCATGCCTTAGTCAGTTTGCGGTTATAGAGCGGCTTGCCCATAAAATTGTTTGCCGTGCGATAAACGAGATACGCCTGAATAGAAGGTTCCCAATGACATACATCAACAAGCCCCATCTGATCCATCTTAGCATCCCAGTCGAAAACCGGCGTGCGGCGACGCTGTGCATCACAATTAATAGCGTATAACATGCTGATAATCAGAATAAAGAATCGCACGTTCATGGCAGTCAGGCAAGGGTTATTTGTGAGACTTCGATCGGGCGATTGAGAAAGATTGACGCAACCTCAGAGAATTTTTCAACGGATTCGGTCGTCAGGAAGCGACATAAACCGCTACAAGACAGCCTGTTACTCATCTCAGGATGGCGCAGAAGATAGTCTTTAAGGCTTGCGGCTACGCAATCGCCCTGCGAAAAAAGAGTAACGCCTTGCGGCAGCCACTGTCGTATTTTCGGCTCTAAAAGCGGATAGTGGGTGCATGCGAGCGCGAGAGTGTCAATCAACGGGTCGGCGGCCAAGATGTTCGAGATGTTCTTACGGACAAAATAGTCGGCGCCGTCGCTTTCGTGCTCACGGTTTTCCACAAGCGGCACCCACATGGGGCAAGCTTCGCCGGTAACGGTCATATCCGGCGCTAACTTGGCAATCTCAAGAGTATAAGAGCCGGAAGAAATGGTGCCGGAGGTAGCTAAAACGCCGATATGACGGGTGCGGCTGATAGTGCCGAGCGCCTCAACAGTAGGACGTATAATCCCGAGAACGCGCCGCGACGGGTCTGAAGAAACGGGCAAGTCGCGCTGTTGGATAGTGCGCAGAGCTTTTGCAGAAGCAGTGTTGCAGGCGAGTATAACGAGCGGGCAACCCTCGTCGAAAAGCCGCATAACTGCCTGAAGGGTAAATTGATAGACAATCCCGAAAGAGCGCGTACCGTAAGGCGCCCGCGCATTGTCGCCGAGATAGACATAATCATACGAAGGCAGCAGCGACCGTATCTTTTCAAAGATTGTAAGCCCGCCGTAGCCCGAATCGAAGATGCCTATAGGATGTTTACCGCTGTTGTTCATACGCTCATACGCTCACAGTTCAAAAAAAGAAATGCCTATCCCCGAAGGCAACAGGCATTTCCGACAAACTTTTAAAATTATTCAAAATGAAAAGAGAAAAATCATTTTATTCCCAGTTTGGCCTTAACTTTATCCGTAGCGTCAATGCCGTTTGGTCCGATGTGATACAGTACTCCATAGTTAAGAACGTAGGTGTAACCGTTTTCTTCGCCTACTTCCTTAATCGCTTTCATGATTTTTTCCTGAATAGGAGCCAGCAGTTCGTCCTGTTTCTTGGTTATCTGCTCTCTTGCCATCGGGGCAAAATTTTCCATACGGGTAGCAATATCCTGTATTTCCTGCAACCTGAGTATTCTGATATTTTCGGTAAGTGAATCGCCTTGAGCCTGTAAATCAGAATATTTACGGTTATATTCATCTTCCATGATCTTGGCTTCTTTTTGAAATTGCTGTTGCAAAGTAGCAAGTTGACTTTCCATGTCCGACACTTCGGGCATTGCATTCATCACAGCTTGAGCATTTACCACAGCGATTTTAATTTCTTGCGCCGACAGCCATAACGGCAGAATCAGCAGCATTGGTACAATAAACTTTTTCATTTTCTTGTCTTGTTAAATTAATAATTGTTTTATCTTTTCGGGGTGCAAATTTAGAAATTTTATTTTGAATAACCTAATTTCAGCAAAACTTCGTTGCTGATATCAATTTTTGGTGAGGCGTAAATGACGCTCATTGCTGATGCCCTGTCCACTACTACCTGATAGCCCTTGTCTTCGGCAATGGCTTTGACAGCTTCGTAGATTTCGTCCTGAATAGGCTTCATCAGCGATTCGCGTTTCTTGTAGAGTTCGCCCTCTGCGCCGAAATACTTGCGTTTCAGCTCCTGTGCAGCCTGTTCTTTCTTTACTATTTCCTCTTCGCGCTTCGTTTTCATCTCGGCTGAGAGGAAAACGAGGTCGCTCTGGTAGCTCTTGTACATGTTCTGAGCTTCCTGCTGTATGGTCTCAACTTCAGCCTGCCACTTTTCCGACAGCTGGCTCAGTTGTTCGTTCGTCATTTCATAAGCAGGAATATTTTTCAGAATATACTCCATGTCTATAAGCGCAAATTTCTGCGCTTCAGCGCGTTGTGTCGCCGCAAGACAAACAAGCGCCATACCTATCAAAAAACAAATTCTTTTCATATCCATAAAAATTATAAATTCGTAAACTCTTAATTCTTAATTAAAATTCTTGTCCGAGAATAAAGTGGAAGTTGCCTCCACTTCGTGTAGATGAGCCGTACGGTTTGTCGAAACCGTAGCCCCAGTCAATACCCATCAGGCCGATCATCGGGAGGAAGATACGGACGCCGACGCCTGCCGAGCGTTTGAGGTTGAAGGGGTCGTAGTCGGCGATGCTGCTCCAAGCGTTACCGGCTTCGGTGAAGACAAGCCCGTAGATAGTGCTTGACGGCTCAAGGATAAGCGGGTAGCGCAGTTCGAGCGACAGTCGCGAGTACGCGCGCGCGTAGTACATATATGAATTATTACCCGCGATAGCGCCATTGTCGTATCCTCTCAACGCTACCGTCTCCTGATAGTACATGTAGCCGCCAGTCATGCCGTCGCCGCCCACATAGTAAGTGCCGAAAGGCGACTTCTTGTATTTGTTGTAATCGCCGATCCAGCCCACTTCCACACGCGACATCAGCACCGGGGTGCGCTGCGGGCCGTTGTACATCGGTAACGGCAACAACGGGATAAACGTCTTTGCCTTGAACGCAATCTTGTAGTATTCAACGAATTTAAACTTCTCGGCGTCGGAAGTGATATTGGCGTAATCTTTGCCGTCCCACAGCGAGTAAGGCAAGGTGAATGAGCCGCTGAGGATGAACGACGAACCATAACGTGTATAGAGCGGGTTGTCCATAGAGTTGCGTTGCAGAGCCAGCTCAAGGTTTATATCGTTGTACTTGCCGTCTTCCGACACTCCCAAAGCATACGAGTTCGACCAGTCATGAAGCATATACATCTGGTAGTTGAGCGTCGCCATGAAGTTGAAATAGTCATCAGGCCAGCTGAGCCTCTTGCCATAACCTATTGATAATCCGAGCATTTGCATGTATTTGCTCTTGTCATAAGCGCTTTCGTAGTAGTTCTGATAACCGTAACTGCTGCCATAACCACTGTAGCCGCCATAATAACTGTTGTAATAATTATTGTAATAATTGCTGTAATAATTATTCATCATCTGGCTGTAGTAACGCTGGTTGACATCGGTATATCTTGTAAAGAAAGCGCTGATAGACAGCGTATTAGGCCTCTTGCCGCCAAACCACGGGTCGAGGAACGAGATGCTGTAACCCTGATAATATGTGCCGTTGGTCTGACCGCTGATATTGAGCGTCTGGCCTTCGCCTTGAGGGATAATTCCTTTATAGGTGCTGGGATTTACCATGTTTTTCATTGAGAAGTTGGTAAATTTCAGTCCCAGTTTGCCGATGATACCCGTTTGTCCCCAACCGAGCGAAAATTCCACCTGGTCGTTAGGTTTCGAGGTCAGGTTGTAAATCAGGTCCACTGTGCCGTTTTCGGGATTGGCGTTATAGTCTGGTTTCATGTTTTCAGGGTCAAAATGCCCCATCTGCGCCAGTTCGCGGAATGAACGTTGAAGCGCTTCGCGGCTGAAGAGGTCGCCGGGCTTGGTGCGCAGCTCCCGACGGATAATATCTTCATACAAGCGGTCGTTGCCGTTGATAACTACCTTATTAATAGTAGCTTGCGAGCCTTCCATAATCCTAACTTCGAGCTTGATGGAATCGCCGGTAACGTCCACTTCCACAGGATCAGCCTGCGCAAACATGTAGCCGTTGTTCTGGTATATCGTCATCATCGCATCTTCATCGTTGTAGATGCGGTCCATCAACTTTTTCTGATTATAAACCTCTCCGGGCTTCATATTGAGGACAGCATTCAGATAATCGGCGGGATACTTAGTGTTACCCACAAAAGTGATATCTTTGATGTAATATTGTTGTCCCTCGCTGATATTCAGGTAGATATTGACGTGCTTAAGGTCGTAGGTCGTAATGCTGTCCGATAAAATAACCGCATCGCGGTAGCCAAACTCGTTGTACTTGTCTATCAGGTTTTTCTTGTCATTGTCGTATTCTGTCTGTGTAAACTTCTTTGTACTGAACAGCTCAAGCCAGCTGTTGCGGAAACGTTCTTTGAGGTTGAAGCGTTCGTTTGTCTTCTTCATCGCCTTACGGAGCTGAAAAGCAGTGAGTTGGTCTATTCCTTCAAAATAAATCTTCTGAATCTTAGTCTTTTCGTTCTTGTCTATATTGATTGCCACATCCACTTCGCCATCCTTACCGGGTACGTTCTTCTCAACTACATCTATATCAACGTTTTTGAATCCTTTTTCTTCAAAATACTTGCGTATCAATATTTTAGCCCTGTCAATGACGTGCGGGGTAATCTGATGTCCTTTCCTGAGGTTAAGCCGCCCTTCGAGGTCGGTGCGCTCGCTTTTCTTCACTCCGTTGTAGGCAATCTCATTGATACGGGGG
The DNA here is from genome assembly GCA_031272655.1 of Tannerella sp. Lineage (GTDB taxonomy): Bacteria > Bacteroidota > Bacteroidia > Bacteroidales > Tannerellaceae > Tannerella. The sequence continues at coordinate 21,824 of JAISTJ010000035.1, read as the reverse complement.
CGCGGTTTGAGGCGAATCTCAAGCCACACGCTATCAGCTACCGCCCTCGCAGCCAGAATTTTAACGTCGGAAAAAAGTCCCTGTTTCCAAAAGCGGTTGACGGCTTCCGTTATCTCATCGCCCGGAATGCTTACCACATCGCCGACTTTCAGACCACTGAAGCCAATCAATACAAAATCGTCGTAATTAGTTGCTCCTATGACTTTTATGTCTTTTATCCAGTATTTTTTCTGGAAGAAAGTGTATTCTATGGTCGGAATCTCGCTTTCGGGGACAGTATCTTGGCCTGCTACCGCAGACGAGTCGGCAGGCAAAACCACCTTTGCAGGTACAGTGTCCTGAACCTGAGCGTTCAGAGCAATAAAAAAGCACAAAAAAGTAAAAAACAACAATATTTTTTTATCCATCATCTGTCAGGATTTAGTTATTTGTTCGCTTGTCATACCGAAACGCCGTTCCCTGTTTTGGTATGCTTCCAAAGCATCATTAAATTCTCTTTCTCTGAAATCAGGCCAGTAAATATCCGTAAAATACAGCTCTGCATACGACAATTGCCATAGCAGGAAGTTACTGATCCGTTTCTCTCCGCCTGTTCGTATAAGCAAATCGGGGTCAGGCAGCCCTTTGGTTGTAAGATATGAAGAAACCATCTGTTCATCAATACTTTCCGCTTCTATTTTTCCGCTCTTCATATCTTCGGCAATGCGTTTCGCCGCTTCGGTTATCTCCCATCGCGAAGAATAACTGAGGGCGAGAATGAGCGTTAACCCCGTACTTACAGAAGTCTCTGATATACAGACCATTAACGCTTTACGGACGTCTTCCGGCAGCCGTTTCAGGTCGCCTATAGCCTGCAGGCGGACGTTGTTTTTAAGCAAGTCGGGCGTCTCTCTCCCGATTGCTGCAACCATCAGCCGCATCAAAGCGTCTATTTCGGACTGTGGACGGTTCCAGTTTTCCGACGAAAAAGTATAGATAGTCAGATACTTAATCTTCGCCGCCACAGCTGCTTCCACGACTTTACGGACAGACACAACGCCCTCACTGTGCCCTTCGCTGCGGTCTTTACCCCGCATCTTAGCCCAGCGCCCGTTTCCATCCATAATAATCGCCACGTGTTGCGGCAGTTTGTTATCTTCTATCGCCATTCTACAATATCTTGTTCAACTCGGTTTTATCACAATTACAGTCCCTTAGCCCGAAATCGTACGTCAGCGATATCGTCAGCATCACGTACCAGTCTTTGTTTTTCAACGGACTGCTCGGTATGTCGTACGGGCCGTCGAGGGTGTCGTTACCCTCAAGCCTGTCGCTGAATAGTTTGCGGGCAAACAGCTCGGCGCCAAGATTGAAGCGGTTTTTGATCTTGTACTTAACTCCCGTTCCGAGCGTCAGATAGGGGCTGATCATCGTACTGCCTTCTCCAGGGGACGCCGCGACGCCCAGACCGCCCGCTATAAACGGCGAAACGCGCTTTGTATGCAGGTACTGGAACTTGTCGCTGTACGGGAAAAAGTTAAACTCGCCATGCCCGCCTATCTCGAAGACGTTTCTGCTGAAAGTAGCCTGCGCGTCGTTGGGAAACTCGTTTTCCAGACCTGTTGTTGTGCCGGAAACCTGCGCCCATGCTATATCGGCTGCAAAGGCTATGCGAAAATTGGCGTTGTAGCGGAAAATCACGCCGCCTGCAGGGTTAGTGTTCCTGAAAGCCGCATTCTTGTTGGCATCGCCCATATAAAACGCGCCGCCGCCCATCGCACCAATCTCATAGAGGTACTCCTGAGCCGCTGCAAAAGAGCTTGTAATACAGATTATTATGCTTATTATCAGGCATTTCATCTTTTATTACTCTATGAATCCGAGATAGTTGATGCGTCCGCTAAATACTTCGTTAAGTATCTTCACATTACGGGCTGTTTTTCCTCCGAAAAGCAGCATATATTTGTCGTCTGTAATTATGACTGATGAGTATCCGCGCCCTGCATAGTCTTCAGGGAAAATGTAACCTGTCTGTTCCCACGTTACGCCTTTGTCTTTTGAACGGTAGATGTCCGTCAACGCCACTCCTGCCTCATTGATGCCGCCCGTTAAGAACAGGCAGGAATCATACCTGGACACAATAGCGCCTTCGCGGGGGGTGAAGGTCAAGCTTTCATTTGTAAGTTTTGTCCACGACAGCCCGTCTATGGTTGACCATGCAGCATTAGAGAGGTTGCCGTCTTTGTCTTTTCCCGAAACTACCGTCAGGCGCTGGTAATACATGGATTCGTAATTGACAGGGCAGAAGCCTTCTATCGGGAACGATGCCGTTACCTCATCGCCTTCAATCCATTCCTTATCGTATATAACAAAGCGATTGACGCCGTCCAATTCCGCAATCACGGCTAACTTTTCATCGCCATTGACGCTGCTTGCTTGAATACTGCCAAGCAATGCCTTAATCTTCGGGGCATCAGACTGTTGCGTCCATGTTTGCCCGTCCGTAGAACTGTACAGCGCACCTTCATCGGTGAAAAGGTACAGTGTATTATTGAAAGTCGTTATCTGTGAGAAGATTGCATTGTCGGGGGTATTATTTTTACCGGCTTCCGCCCATGATGTATAATTCTGTTTATCAGCTTTATACAACTTTATCCCTGTTTTGGTTTTTGTAAACATGAGGTATGAGCCGTCTTTTTCCACAACCTTCATTTCGTCCAATGATGCGCCCCCAATGAGCGGCGAATATTCGCTCCAAACCATCGAATCGGGGTTTATCTGATGGATATTCAACCTTGCTTCGTATGTCTTGGCGCTGATGCCGTCGTATGGATAGATGGTAATCATTACCGGCTGTGAAAAATCTACCGAATCGGCAAGATCATAAATAGTATCGCCTGTAGCTTCCGGCATTATCATTATGGAATACGCGCCAATTTCATACGTCAGCGAGCATATTACCTTGTGTTTCAGCTCAGTACCATACCTCATCGAGTCTTTATTGTATATCTTGCCGTTGATTTGATCAATAGTGAAGACAACGCTATCCAACGCCGGCAGGGAATCGCTTGATAATGAGAATGTTGCAATCTGCGCATTACTCAATGACCAATCGTCCGTCTCTGTGGTCGTGCTGTCAAGGCACGAAATCATCACTAAAACGGGCAAAACGAAGAGTAACAAGCAGAAAATTCTATATTTTATCATCTGTTTTTTGAGTTTTAAGGGGACAAAAGTACAAACATTTTTTGTAATTTGTTCAAAACCATCAAGAATTTATATTATTTTAGGCTATTTACAAATATTTTTTATTCTGTTTTCCGGATAAAAATTTTCATTTCGGCGCTTGTTTCACGTTTTTTTTCGAAATATGGAACCTGCTGTATTTCAGATAGTTGCATGTCTGCGTTTTGTGAAATATTAAGCGCTTTGACGCCATCGTGAAGGGTTACGGGGGTTGTTTCTATGGCTATCTCATCCCAAAGTCCTTTTTCGTAAAATGAGCGGTGCAGGGCAGCCCCGCCCTCCACCAACAAGGAATAAATCCCTCTATCATAAAGCGTTGCCAAAATTTCCTCTATAGTTTCCGAAGTAAAAAGCAACGTCTCCTCCCCGTCGCTGAAAATCTTATGCCCCTTCGGAATCCGCAAATGCCTGTCAATAACAACCCTCAACGGCGACCGCCCGACCCAGTGATGAACCGTCAGCGACGGATTGTCAAGGATGGCGGTATTCGTCCCGACCATAATAGCCTGCACCTCCGACCTCAATTTATGAACCATCATCCGTGTCAGCGGCGTCGAAAACTTGTAAGCCTTCCCGTCATTGGTACCCCTTTTATCGTCATTGCGAGGCACGAAACAATCCCTTTTCCTGTCTATAAACCCGTCCTCACTCTGCGCCCACTTAAGAATAACATACGGCCGCCGCAAAGTATGAGCGGTCATAAAATACCTGTTCAACCATAACGCCTCCTTTTCCAAAACACCAGTAACGACCTCCACGCCCGCATCACGAAGCATCCTGACGCCCCTGCCCGAAACCTCCGGAAAAGGGTCCCCGCAGGCAATCACCACACGCGGAATGCGCTTACTCATAATAAGTTCGGCGCACGGTGGCGTCTTGCCATAATGTGAACACGGCTCAAGATTGACGTACATGGTAGCGTCTTTTAACAGTTGCTCGTCCCTGACAGCATTGATAGCGTTAACTTCCGCATGCGCCCCGCCGAAACGCCGATGATAGCCCTCGCCGATAATCATCCCGTCGTGCTCAATAACCGCCCCTACCATAGGGTTGGGCGCCACATTTCCCGCTCCGTGAACTGCCAGTTCTATACAGCGATGCATGAAATTTTCGTTAATAAACATTCTTTTTTTGTTTTCTTTTGTTCGTTTTTGCTATATTTGCAGTACTGAATTGAAGCAAAACCATGCAGGAGACGAAACAGTACATACAACAAAGGCTCAAAACCTTGTATCCGTCGGGCGAGATAAGCAGCTTGACGCGGCTGATCCTGTCGCATGTCTGCAAAATGTCGCTCAACAGCCAAATTTTGTGCAAAGATACAATAATTCCTGAAAACGAGAAAAATATGGTCAGGATTATTACCGACCGGCTTGCTTCTATGGAGCCTATACAGTATATTTTCGGCGAGACGGAATTTTGCAGCCTGCCATTCCGGGTAACCCCTGCCGTCTTGATTCCCCGCCCCGAAACAGAAGAACTCGTTGACCTCATCCGTCATTGCACTTCCCCTCCCCGTCATTGCGACCTCCCCTCCCATCATTGCGAGGAACGAAGCAATCCACCCCGCATCCTCGACATCTGCACCGGCAGCGGCTGCATAGCCATCGCCCTCGCCAAACATTTCACGCAGGCAGAAGTAACGGCAACAGACATCTCAACCACAGCTCTCGAAATCGCAAAACAAAACGCGACCCTTAACAACGTAAAAATAAACTTTTTACAGGACGACATCCTCTCTCCCACCGCCCAATACGCTGAATATTACGATATTATCGTAAGCAATCCGCCGTATATAGCTGAAAAAGAAAAACATACGATGAGTATCAATGTCATAGACTACGAACCCCACGAAGCGCTTTTTGTCCCCGACAAAGACCCGCTGAAGTTTTACCGTGCAATAGCCGGTTTCGCTTCCCGCAAACTTGAATCCGACGGTTCATTGTTTTTAGAAATCAACCCGTTATATTCCGGCGAATTGATAGAACTACTTTATAATAAAGGTTTTAAGGAAACGGAAATCATCCGCGATCTAAGCGGCAAAAACAGATTCATAAAAGCCAAAAAAATCACAACTTAAACACAAAAAGATATGAAAACCGAAGACGAAATGTTGAAAAAAATGGCTGATTACTGCACCAGAACAGAGCGGTGCATCAGCGATGTGAGAAAAAAGATTCGTTACTCCGAGCTGCCGCCGGAAGCCGAAGAGCGCATCATCAGCCGCCTTGTACATGAGAAATTCATTGATGAAGAGCGGTTTGCAAAAAGTTTTGTAAACGACATGCTCCGTTTCAACCACTGGGGACGGGTGAAGATTGCTTATGAACTGAAATTCAGAAATATAAGGCCTCAAATTTATGGCAAAGCGCTCGAAGCTATTGACGAAAACGAGTATCAAACAATACTTTCCACCCTGTTAAACAGCAAATTACGCACCACGAAAGGACGCCCTAATGAGGTGTTCCAGAAACTGCTGCGCTTTGCCTCGACAAAAGGTTTTGAGACCTCATTGATCATCAAAACCTTGAAAGGAATACTTAAAAACGTTGATTATGAGCAATTTACTTAGCGACATAGTCAATCTTTTCTATCCGGATTACTGCCTTTTATGCAAAAATCCGCTCACTGAAAACGAGAAACACCTGTGTCTCAACTGCTTGTGCGACCTTCCGCGAACAAACTACCACATCAGCAAAGGCAACCCGACAAGAATGTTATTCGCAGGTTATCAGCAGATTAACGAAGCCACATCCTACCTGTTTTTTGAAAAGGAAGGCAAGACGCAACAACTTATTCATTCGCTTAAATACTTCGGTAACAGGCAATTAGCTATACAACTCGGTCGTTTGGCGGCAACTGAACTGAAGAACAGCGGCTTTTTCGCCTCTATTGACACGCTGATACCCGTGCCGCTCCATCCCCGCAAGGAGCGAAAGCGCGGCTACAACCAGTCGGAGCAGATAGCCAAAGGGTTTGCCGGCATTTACGGATGCGACATTGACCGTACAACGCTTCGCAGGATAGCCGACACCAAGTCCCAAACAAGCATGGCGACTTATGAAAGACATATCAACGTGGACAAAATTTTCACCTTGACCAACCCCACCCTACTCACCAGCAAACACATCCTGCTGATAGACGACGTGATAACAACCGGCGCTACCACATCCGCCTGTCTCGACGTCCTCACAACCATCCCCGAAATAAAAATCAGCATTTTTTCGCTGTCAATCGCACGCGAATATTAATTTTTTTACTACCTTTGACGCCGGATTTGTTAAACAATTAAAGATTAAAAAAATGAGATTAGAAACAAAAAAAATGGTGTTTATGGCTATTATCAGCCTGATATCCACAGTATTAGTACTTTCGTGCAGCAAAGACAGCGACGAGGAAGAGACATCAAAAACAGTCAAACAGCTCGTCGGCAAATGGGTCGTTGATGCACCCGCATCTTTCAAAACTATCGAATTTACGGAAACCGGCATCTATATAATTGTCGGGCAGACCGCCAATGAGATTGTTGTAGGTACGTTTTCGGTTGATGGTAAGCGTATTACGCTTGCCAACTATGCAGAAATAGAGGGCGTTTCCGTGTCCGGAAATGCGGCTACATTCAAGATTGCATTAGATGTGGCGCCTCAGGAATTTGTTGAATACAAGGCAGTTAAAGCCGCGTCGCCGATAACCGACACCGAGCGCAGCCGTTTGGTTTCCGCCTCCACATGGAAAGTAATCTCCGTCGAATATGTTCTTGAAGACTACAACGGCGACGGCATAGTAAACAACGAAGACTATGATGCTGAGGGTTTTGCGGACATTCAGGAGCAGGCTACCGGCAGCAGTGTGCTTTTCACAAAAGCGGGGACGTACCTCATCCTTTTCCCGATAGGAAGCGAACAACTATACCAGCTCGGAAGCTGGAAGTGGAAAGATGCAAACGAAGAAGTCATCAGCTACACCCAAACCCCCGACGATGATGCCGAATGGCGTAACGGCTCAATCTACACCCTGTCGGAATCAGAGCTTATTTACAGGCAGGCGGCTTTCCTGTTTTACTTAAAACATTGAGGCACAGCGGATAACGCATCAAATTCAACGCCATTCTGAACGGCAAAACATCTTTCTTTTGAAGTTATAATCTTTATGGTATAATGTATTCATTGACGATGCTGCCGTCCACAAGGTGAAGCCATGTCTTCAGGCGGGGTTTGGACGGGTCGCCGGAAATCTCTATTATCCGCGATCCGATTACTTCTATCTGGCACAACGAACGACCGTAAGCGAGCGTAATACCGTAATATTCACCGATATAGTCGTTCAAATGGTCGTGTCCGCAGAAAGTTGCAAAGACGTCTTTACAATCATGGAACGTCTGGAACAAACCGGAGTTGAGAACGCCGAGACATTCTTTTTCGCCCTTGTCACCAAGCATTTTCGACTTTTCCGGATTAGATGAAATCCATACATATTCGTCCATCGGGATATGGAAAAATGCTATTGCAGGCAGGGGACTGCCGTCGTTTGCAGCGGTGTAGGCGGCGCTTTTGGCGCGATACCAGCTCAGCTGCTCGAATGACACCCACCCTTTTGCCTCAAAACCTGCAGGCTGGTAGGAGTTATCGAAGCAGTAAATCAGGAAAGACGGTTTCTCGACGCCCTTGTTCTTAACTTCAAGTACATAGTTGCCGTAGCCGCCGATATTTTCGGGTCCTATTTCGCCTATGCAGTACGGTTTTGCCACTAAGTAACGCGCAAGTCTTTCGCGCGTGAAAGCATGCTCGTCGTCATGGTTGCCGAGCGTGAAAGTCCACAACTGTTTACGGCTGATACAGAGGTCGAAAAGGGCATCAATATCCTTAACGTCCTCGCTGTTCACAAAGTCGCCCGTATAAACCACGAGGTCAGGCTTTTCTATATCAAGCATTTCGTTTATAAACTTCAACCTGTGCTCCTTACCCTCGGAATAATGCGGGTCGGCAATCTGGGCAATCTTAAACGTCCCGTCATTCCTGAACTGAAGCGAAGGCTTCTGCACCTCAACCATAATAGCCACCTCCACAAGCAGCGCAATCACTAATACCCTCTTAATCAAATACTTAATCATAATTTTCTAAGCTCTTAATTCTTAATTATTAATTCTTAATTCTAAACAAAGGTAATGATTTTTCCTTTATTATCCACGAATTTCACGAATATTCATTATCCATACGAACGAATATGAAAAATATTTCAAGTTTTTGTAGAAAGTTTAGTTTGTGTCAAAAACTTTTCGTACTTTTGCCGAAAATTTAGTTTATATCAAAAGAATATGGCAAACGATTTAATAATACGGGAAAAGTATTGGAACAAGGTTATTCCGTTCATTGGCAAGCAGTTAATCAAAGTGTTTACCGGTCAGCGACGTGTCGGTAAGAGTTTTATGCTGAAACAGACAATCAGTTACATCGAACAGCATAATGCCGACGTCAATATTATCTTCATTGACAAGGAAAGCCTGACATTCAGCGCAATAAAGAATGCTGAAGACCTGAACCGCTATATAGCCGAGCATACCGTTGATGGTAAAAGCAACTGCGTGTTCATAGACGAGATACAGGACATCGAGCATTTTGAAGTCGCCCTGCGGAGTCTGAATAACGACGTTGCTTATGACCTCTACTGTACCGGAAGCAACGCTTTCATGCTGTCGAGCGAACTGGGTACGTACTTGAGCGGGCGGTACATAGAAATCGAAGTCAAAGCGCTGTCATTCAGCGAGTTTCTTCTGTTTCACAACCTCCAAAGCAGCTCCGATGCCTTGAAACTGTACATGCGCTACGGAGGCTTGCCGTATCTGAAGCATATAGAACTCAGGGATGAAACCGTATTTGACTATCTGAAAGGCGTTTACAATACAATTCTATATCGCGACATCGTTAAGCGGCATGACTTGCGCAATACTGCGTTCCTTGAGAACCTGATGCGTTTTCTTGCCGACAATATCGGCCATCTGTTTTCGGCAAAAAGCATCAGCGACTATCTGAAATCGCAAATGAGCCGTGTTGCGGTTTCTCAGGTGATTGATTATCTGGGTTATATAACGGAGACGTTTATGCTTCACCGCGTTGGCAGGTTTGACGTAGCAGGGAAAAAGATTTTTGAAATCGGCGAGAAATACTATTTTGAGGACGTCGGGCTTCGCAATGCCTTTTGGGAGTACCGCCCCGACGACGTCGCCAAGATATTGGAAAATCTTGTCTATAATCATCTGAAATTCAATGACTACGAGGTTAAAGTGGGGCAGTTGATGAACAATGAGATAGATTTCGTGTGCAAGAAAAACGGCGAGTATCTTTATATTCAGGTAACTTATTTGCTTGGGAGTCAAGAGACTGTAGAGCGAGAGTTTGGCAATTTGGAGAAAATCCGCGACAACTATCCCAAGATGGTCGTTTCGCTTGACGAGTATGCTGGCAGTTCCCGTAACGGCGTGAAGCATGTACATTTGCTTGACTTTTTGAACACGTATGTTTAATAGCAAAAAGAATCGGGTCGCCAAGTACATGGCAACCCGATTCTTCTTATATTCCCGTGCAGTATTTACTCTTCGTGAACGGCTAATCCAATTGCGGATACTCCGCGCCGAGCACACTGAGGGCGGCGGCCTGCTCTTCCGACAGAGCTATTCTCCACAAGGCCATTTCGGCAATGTCAAGTTCGTTGTCTTCGCCGTCGTTGTCTCCGATAAGTATAACTCCCTTAGGATCAATGGAAAACCTGTCGTCCAACGATGTTTTACCTGTCCAGTCGAGAAATAAAGCGCCATCCAAATAGAATTTTGCGCCTGCTCCCGACCTGATCATTACGAGGCGGTGCCATCCTTTATCATTGGGAATCGGCCCTGCATAGCCGGCAGCGCCGACGCCAAGATTACCGCCGGTATTGATGAACACATCGCCGTCGTCGGCGTTATCCAAGTTGGTTTGCAGGAAGCAGTGCCACTTGCCGAAATCTATCGGCAGGCGGTAGTCAAACAGCAGCGTGTATTCGTTGATGCGCGTGCCGCCGCCATTAGCAGCGACGCCCGGATAGGCGATAAAATGGTTCCGTTGCGGCACTTTTACGGCTTTGTTGCCTGCCGACGGACCGTCAATCGAAGCGAAACCCGGATCGGCGCCGTTTGTAGCCAGCGTCAAGTCCGTACCGTCAGTCGCCAAACCAAGGTTGCTCGCGTCATCAAACAACCACCGCCCTATCAGGAACGGGATCGCGTTCGGGTCTTTACCGTCCTGATGCAGGTCTATTTTGAAACTCGGCAGTTTGAGAACATCTATCGAAACGGTTGCGTCGCGCCAGTAGCCTGTGTTTGGCAAAACCGTAACTTTCACGTTATTAGTGCCGCTTTCGGAAAGGATTGACGTTTGAATCCATTCCGTTTCGGTGGTGCCGGCGTAGAACTTTTTGCTTGCACTGACCGAGTAGAAATACTCTCCGCCTGCGCGCGGCACATCAAGCGTTTGCTCGCCCGTAACACTCATCGTCGGGATGCTAATATCGTCTATTTCAGTTCGTTCTAATGTCTGGCAGGCCGTGAACAGTGTTACCAGCGTGAATGCCTGCGCCAAACCTTTTATAATATTTTTGTTCATGATTATCAATGTTAAATTGTTAATACTCAGTTTATTCATAAGGATTAAACTTACCCTGTCCCCTAGAATCGGTCCAACCCTGCGTCTGCTCTATCGCCTCGTTTGCGCGGATATGATCTTCAAACGGGATGCGGAAGAAGTATTCATTTTCGCCGAAACTGAACGGTTGCTGCTCATTAGCAAGAATTTCGTTTTTGAAATTCTCGAAATACGTTTTTCCGCCGGCGTCCGACAGTGCGTCATATTCGCTTAACGATTTGAACAGCGCAATATCGTCCTTGCCACTGTCGTTGCGGATAGCGATATTATGGCGTATCAGTCCGTTGATTTTCCGTCCTTCACGGATAGTAGCCGCGCCGTCCACGATGTCGTCCGTATATTGCCGCCAGCGACGGACGTCCCAGAAACGGAAGCCTTCGTAGCACAGTTCTATGGCGCGTTCGTGCAAGATGGCAGCGATAAGCGGTTTACCTTCGGTAGCAGTGATGCCGTAATTGCCGTTTGCGCCGGCAGGAATGCCCGCCCGTTTGCGTATTGCCTTGAGGGCGTCCAACGCTTCGCCGCTCCGTCCGGTCATTGTAGCGGCCTCGGCAAAGTTAAGCAATACTTCGGCGTAACGTATGAGCGGATAGTCAACGCCCGAACTGTTAGTAAGATTGCCCGCGTTCGGGTCGCCCGAAACGTTTACGTCCAAATCAACATACTTGCGGACGTCGAAAGCGGAAACAGCGTCGTAGGTTTTGTTCGACTTGCCGGGATCGACCGTTGTGTGGAGCGTCCAGAAGTGTCGCATCTTGTTATCCTGAATATCTTCGCTTACAAGTCCCTGGCTTTTCCTTTGAAGCGGGAAATCACATCCGTTGAACGCGATATTGGCATAGAAGCGCGGCTCTCGATTCAGCCAGTAAGGATTGGTCGAGACCTGCATCTCTATTTGCGGCCCGGCGCTTCCGGCAGGAATCTCCGAGGCGTCGAAAGGCGTCCCGTCGGCTTTGGCGAACGAATAGACCAATTCGAGCGAAGGCCTGCCACCCCAGCCATTGTTGGGCGTCTGGGCGGTGAAACCAAGATAGCGGTGCACCCACACAATCTCCTTATTACATTCTTCCGAAACGAACAGTTTATAGAAGTTATCAATCGCCTCCTGTGCGTTTGCCGGTTCGGGAGCAAACAAGCCATAGCCTGCGGCGGTAAGTTTGTCTTTTGCCTCCAGACAGGCGGTATAGGCCTCACTCCAGCGCTGGTCGGCGGATTTTGTGCCGGAAGGCGTCTCGTGTGAGAACTGCGGCGAAGCGTAGTAAAGCAGGATGCGTCCTTTCAACGCATAAGCGGTTGCTTTGTTGATGCGTCCCGCCTGCGCTTCCGCACGTGTCATCGGGAAGTCCCCAATAGCAATGGCATCATCTAAATCTTTGATAATGGCAGAGATACATTCGGACGTCTTCGCTCTCGGCAGTTTCAAATCGTCTTCGCTCGGCGAAAGAGTGTTGAGCGTCAGCGGAACGCCGCCGTAAACACGCACCATATCAAAATAAAGATAGGCGCGAAGCACCAGCATCTGAGCTTTGTAGTCATTTTTGGCAGCGTCCGACAGCTTGTCCGACGGACAAATATCCACATTTTCCAAAAAACGGTTAATCTTGCGGATAGTGCCATAATGCCATTTGTCAATACCGTCGCCGATAGACATATCCACAGCTACGGTATTGTTTACTACATTGACAGTCAGGCTATAACCTTCTTCCGTATGGATAGTAACATCAGAATTAAATCCCGGAATGCCATCGCTCATTGTTTGATTAAAGTATCCGTCAAGAAGGGACGGGGTTACCCAGACATCGTCGGTCGTAATTGCACCTAAGTCCCTCTTATCCAATACGTCCTCACATGCAAATACTATCAGCGTTAAGGACAAAACTATATAATTTAATATTTTTTTCATATACCAATAAATTTTACATGTTAGAAACTAATATTTAATCCGAAGGTAACAGTCCGCATCAAAGGCAGGTTATGTGTACCTGCATAATATCCGTAATCGGACGCCTGCCATGAGTTCATGCCGTAAGCTTGACTTACATTGCCAACTAATTCAGGGTCAAAATATTTCAGCGGATTCCAGAGCAATGCCAGATTATTACCCGTACAGTAGATTCGCGCCTGCGAGAGGCCTATTTTCGACAATGTCTTCGGGGGAACATTATAAGACAGCGTAACATTCTTCAAACGCAGGAATGAAGCGTCGCGCACCCAATAGTCGTAACCGGATTTCGAGCTTGAGTTGTTCATACGCGGATACTGACCCGACGGGTTTTCAAAGAACGAATAGGCGTCGGCGGTGTACCACCACGGCATTGAGCCGCGTGCGCCGTTCTCAATTTCGTTATTGACGAACATGAATGTCTGATTGCCGCCGGTGCCTTGCAGAAGCACATCTAACGAAATGTTTTTCCATGTGCCTCCTATTTGCAGGCCATAAGCGTAAGGCGGTATTAATCTGTCAATTATCCACTCTTTGTCTATATCGCCCGCATCAATCTGGCGGTCGTCGGTTGCTGTGTTGTCGGTAACGTTCTGAAGGTTGCCGTTGGCATCCACATAGCGCAGGTCTTTGATAAAAATCATACCCGGACCGATAGCGTTGCGGTGAGCGTCGCTGAAACCGCGACCGTCGCCCCATACGCTGTTGTATTTAGGATAGTCATCCGGCAGATTGCGGTAAACATTGCCGGTGCTGGTCGTAACTGTGTAAGTATAAACGCCATTACCCATATCATGCCTCTCAACCGAAGTAACTATTCCGTCGGAAACAAGGCCTGCAAGCCTGTCCCAGTTTTTACCTATACGCGACAGGTAGTCGGGTACGCCGGTTTCGACATATTCAACTAACTTGTTGTCCGCGAAACTGAAATTGCCTTTTGCGTAAATGCTCAGGTCGGGATTAATCGCCTTGTTGAAGCCGAGTTCGATTTCCCAACCCCATGAATCAACTATTCCATAGTTGGCGTCGGAAAGCGAACCGCCGAACACATCGGGCAGGTTGCCTGTCTGCGGGCCGAGAATGTCATACGTATGGCGGAAATATCCTTCAAATCCTAACGTAAACATATTGAAAAGCCCCAAATCAAGTCCGTAATTGTAGTTCAATGATTTTTCCCATGTAATGGCAGGGTTGGCTTCGGTTGTGATATTGCTCATCGGTAGCGCAGCCGAGCCTCCGATATAGTAAGCGCCTCCGATACCCGCTCTTTCCATCCACTGGAACGAACCGACGGCGTCGTTACCGGTCAAACCGATAGAGCCGCGCAACTTCAGGTTGTTGATGAACGGATAATTGTCCCTGATAAATGATTCTTCGGAAAGGCGCCATGCAAGCGATCCCGACGGGAAAAATCCCCAGCGATGTTTGGGTGCAAACTTAACGGATGCGTCGCGACGGAATGAAAACTCTGCCAAATACTTGTTGTCGTAAGCATAGTTCAAACGTCCGAGTATCGAAAGGCGTGCATCTTCGCTGGCGGCGCCTCCATGACCCCATTTTGTGGCGTCAGTCTCGCCATATTGGAAATAAGGCAGGGTGTTGATTTGCATCTCACTGACGCTCAGGCTCATCCATTCGCTGAAATATTCATATTGCTCATAGTTCAACATCGCAGCGATGTCGTGTTTGCCGAAAGTAGCGGCATAGTTTAGCGCTGCATTGAATTGATAAGAGCTTGTGTTGCTGCGCGATTCCTCCAGACTGCCTTTGTTACCGCGCGTGGTTGAACCTACCGAATAATCAATCTGCGTGGGATAGACAATCATTTGGTTGGCGTCAATGTATTTGGGCGCTTTCACTAATTTCCATGTCTCGTAAGGAATAACATTGCGTTTGTATATGTAATCGCGTTCAAACTTGTTGTACGTGGCGCTTGCAGTCAGCCCTTTCAACCATGGGATATCCCATTTCATGTTGGCTGTGTATTCGGAGCTTGTATAGGTGTTGTCGGTATATCCCGAAACGCCGTCGGCATCAGCCGCCCAACTGCCGTCGCCCATCTGAATGCCGTCATTATTAGTGGAAAAGCCGATATATTTGCCGTCCACTTTTGAAGGATACAGGCGGGTTGAACTCATAAGCCCGAAATAAACAGAGCTGCCGACGTCATTGTCGTTAGCCGACTTGCGGTCAGTGCTTTTGTTTGTGTTCAGTTGCAGCGTAGCCGTCAGTCCGTCAACGATTTTAGCCTCAATGTTGGAGCGAATGGAATATTTGTTGTAGGATTGCGACTTGAAGACGCCTGTCTCGTTGTAATAGTTCGCACCTGCGTAATACTTCAATTTATCGGTGCCGCCGCTAATGTCAACGGAGTGAACATCCGTAACCGGCGTACGGTAAACCTCCTGCAGGGCGTCGAAACCTGCGCCGTAGCTTTTGTAATACGCCACCGCCTCGTCGGTGAACACGTCGCCGTGGCGGTATCCGCTCGTCGGGTCGCCATCAACTTTGTAGTTGGTGTATTTCGTAGGAACTTTATATCCCTCATATCCGGGAACGGTGAAGCCGTATTCGCAGTCATACACTTCGCGGCGTGCAAAGTTAGCGCCCACGATGCGCGTTTGCAGCGACTCCCGCTTTGGTGCGATTGACATCTCTCCTAAACTAACTGAGCCACTGTAAGTTATCATAGTCTTTCCTTCCTGTCCTTTTTTCGTAGTAACAAGAATAACGCCGTTGGATGCCCGTGCGCCATAAACCGTGGCGGCGGCAGCGTCTTTCAATATGGATATGTTTTCAATTTCGGATGAGTTTAGCATGTCGAATGCGCGTGAATCACGCACTATACCGTCAATTACATATAACGGCGAGGTTGAATTCCATGTCCCGACGGCGCGAACGTTCATATTTGAGGAGTTACCGGGGCGTCCACCGCTCGTTTGGCGTATGCTCACACCCGACAGGCGTCCCGAAAGTGCGTTTGTCAGGTTGCCGGTAGGCACCGATTTGATTTCATCCGCTTTGATGGAGGCTACCGAACCTATCAGATGCGCCTTTTTCTGTATGCCGTATCCGATAACTACTATTTCCTCAAGTGCTTGAGTATTATCAAGTAACGTAATATTAAACGCCGTTTGGTTGCCGACTGTAATTTCCTGCGTAACAAATCCGATGTAGGAAATCAACAGCACAGCGTTTTCGCCGACTTCTAATGAGAAATTGCCGTCAACGTCCGTAATATTGCCGTTGTCGGTGCCTTTTTCCCTGACTGTGGCTCCGGTCAGCGGCTCGCCGGTAGAATCAACGATTTTGCCTGTGATTTTCTTTTTAACCTGTTCAATTTCAACCGGTTTGATGACGACAGGTTCGTGCACTACAGGCAGCTTTTTTGCAAAGTCAAGATAGACAACCACTTGCCTGCCGATAATGCGGTACGACAGAACGGTTCCCGCAAACAGTTTGTCCAAAGCGTCTTCGATAGTAGCATGTTCAACGTTTATGTTTACCGTTTTTTGGGTTTCGGATTCAACAATATCATCCCAGGCAAACACATAGTTATCATTCTTTTCTATCTCCGCTAATACCTGTTTTACAGTTACTTGCGACATCTTGAAAGTGATGTCGTCTTTCTGCGACCATGAGTTTTCGGCTGAAATGGCGCTAATTCCAAGTATGCAAAAAAATACTGCTGTTTTCATCTTCCTAAATAGATGTAAGTCTTGTCGAACTACTTTTTTTCGTCCGAAAAGTAAGAAAGTAAAAAAATAATTCATAATTTTGTTGTGATTTTTGTAATGTTAATTGATTCGTTAGTTTTTTGATTAGTAATTGATTAGCATTCGCCGGACGGTATTTGCGCTATCGTCCGGTTTTTTTTTCTTAAATTTTGTAGCTCATTTTGACATGTTTCATAGGCAGTAATGTTTTAGTTATCAATATATTAAGTGTATCACATTTCCATTATGAATATATTTGGCGGATGCCAGCATGGCCACTGTATTCATCACGTCATCAAGGTTTTCCGACAGTACAATCTTGCCGGTGCATGTTTTGGAAGCTAATTTGGCGCTGTCATTAATATTGAACGACAGGTTGTAATACCGTCCTATACGCTTCAGGACTTCTTCCATCGGCGTGCTTTTCAGTATTATGTACCCGTTTTTCCAGCTCATATATTCGTTGACGTCCACCTGTTTCGTATCCCAACCGTTACGGTCGCAGGTGAGCATGTCGTTAGGTTTAAGGGTCTTTTCGCCAAAAGTAGCGTTCTTGACGCTAACAGATCCTTCGGCAAGCACAACTGATTGTGTTTCAGCTTCTTTATAAACAGATATGTTGAATTTCGTGCCTTTCACTTCTACGTTCAGACCGTTGGCATTAACTATGAACGGCTTCTTGCTGTCTGGCGCCACTTCTATGTACATCTCGCCGGAGAGGCTGACAGTCCGCGTTTTACCTGTAAAAGCGGATGGAAACTCGAGCGCCGAACCGGAGTTGAGCCATACTTTCGTGCCGTCGCTAAGCTCTATCTGTGCACGTTTGCCATACGGGGCAATGAGGGTGTTCATCTTAGTATTGCCGGTTTCAACTACTTTCGATTCGTCGGCGTCGGCCTCGCTGACGGTCGCTTTTCCGCTTCCGTCTATCTTCACTTTTACATCATTGCTGAAAGAGTTGGTCTCGTCGCCGGTAATGAGCATGATGTCTTCGGCTTCGAGATTTTCACCTGTTATTGTACTGGCTGTCAGCATTTCCGACTGTTCCGTATGAGTATTAAAGTAATAAACGGACACTCCCGCGGCGATGGCAATAGCGATACATGCTGCAGCGGCGTATCTTATCACCGACATGCGGATAGTGTTGGTTTTCTTTTTCTCAAATGGGAGGATAGATGCCAATTCGTCTTCGGTTAAACGATTGTCATTCAGCTTTATACCTTTAAACATAGCAATAGCGTTATCGAACGACGCTTTCATTTCGGGATGTTCTTTGATGAAACCGTTCCAATACGCCTCCAACTCGCTGTCGCCTGTTAAACGCCAGAGAATGAAATCATTGTGTTTAATAAAATAGTTTTCCTGTTGTATCATACACCAATAAGACGACAATCCCCCGATTTTGTTCCCTCTTTTTCAAAAAAAATTTTCAAATAAAGCGCAACGTTTCTAACCACCGGCCTCCCGCATAGTCTTAATTGCCTTGTGAACAAGCTTGCGACAGGATGTTTCGGTTATATTCATAATATGCGCAATATCCTTATAATCAAGATTTTGCTCAAATCGCAACCAGATTATTTCACGCTGTCTGTCGGTCAAGAAATCAAGCAGCCTCCGGACGCGCTTTTTAAGGTTTTCATACTCCTCGTTTTCTATATATTCGTCTTCCACCGAAACCTGAATATGGAAATCGGTAAGATCGGCGACCTCATCGGAAGGCTCCGGAACCGAATGATCGGTCTTCCGGATATCAAGCAGGCGGTTTTTCAAGGCGCGAAAGAGGTATGAGGGCATATTTTCCACTTTATCGGTCAGTTCCCGATCGGCGCAAATCTTGTAGAAAACATCCTGAATTGCGTCCAAAGCGGTATCCCTGTCGAAACCGAGACCCACAGCATACGCGAAAAGTGCGTTTGCATGCGTTCTGAACAGCTTATCCAAGTATTTATCCCTTTGTTCCGCCATATTTTACCACCATAAGAAATAAAACATTACAAGGATGGCTATGATAATAACCGACAAAATGTTAAAAAGCGGCGTTGTTTTCCATTCGTAGCCGGCATCAACGGCAGGCGCTCCTTGCAACGTAGGACGCCGCGACATCAGGATAATCAGCCCGCAGCAGAGCAAAAAGACAATCCCCATGCGGTCGAGGAAAGGCATGCCGGGAAAACAGAATTTAAAGACGACGGAAAAGACGAAAGTTCCTGCCGCAGCCGCCAAAGCGCCATTGGCAGTAGCGCGGCGGTAAAAAATCCCGGCAAGGAATATCGCCAGCGCACCCGGACTGATGAAGCCTGTGAACTCTTGGATATACTGGAAGGCCTGATTTAATCCCGTCAGCATCGGTGCAATAAGCGCCGCAATAATCAACGAAACGGCGCTAACAATCCTTCCAACGCGAACTAAATCACTCTGGGACAGCTTATTACGAGTTTTAGAGCGATAAATATCCATCGTAAAAATGGTCGAAATGCTATTCATCATTGAAGCAAGCGAACTAACTATCGCCGCCGTCAAAGCTGCGAACGCAAGACCTTTAACGCCGGTCGGCAACACATTCCCGAGTAGCCACGGATAGGCCTCGTCGGGCTTCGCTATCGGCGCATGAAGAGCAAAAACGGCTATCCCCGGAATGACAACTATCAGAGGGACAAGCAGTTTGATAAATCCCGCAAAAACCATCCCGTACTGCGCTTCGCGAACAGACTTTGCCGCCAGCGCACGTTGTATAATATATTGATTACAACCCCAATAATACAGGTTTGCCACCCACAGCCCGCCGAGTATCACACGGATGCCGGGCAGGTCGGTATATCCGGGGTTGGATTTGTCGAGTATAAGGTGGAATTTGTCCTGCGCCTGACTATAAAGGCTTGTAAATCCGTTAATTACACCACCGTCGCCGCCAACCATGTTCAACGCAATATAAGCAGTCAGCAACCCGCCCGCTACAAGAAACACAACCTGTATCACATCCGTCAAAGCAACAGCCTTTAACCCGCCATAAACGGAGTATATCAGCGCAAAGAGCGACAGCCCCACAACTCCCATCCAAAGCGGTATGCCGACTACTTTTTCTATCGTCAGCGCACCGAGGTAAAGAATAGATGTCAGATTGATGAAAACAAAGACTAACAGCCAGAAGAAGGCCATAACGGTTTTAACCCTGCCATCAAAGCGGTCTTCAAGGAACTGCGGCATGGTGAAGATTTTTTTCTTCAGGAAAACAGGGATGAAAAACTTCGCAACGATGATAAGCCCTAATGCCGCTATCCACTCGTAAATAGCTATGCTTAAGCCGACAGCATACCCCGAGCCGGACATTCCAACAAACTGCTCGGCTGAGATATTCGACGCGATGATTGAAGCGCCGATAGCCCACCAAGCCAGCCCTCGTCCGGCAAGAAAGTAATCACCGGCATCCCTGGCTGTCCCTTTTTTGCGGCGCGAAACAAACAGCCCCGTAAAAAGTACCAGAGTGCAGTATGCGGCGAATATTACGATATCAATGGTTTTCATCTTCGGTTAGTTGACGTCAATTTACGCCGCAAAGATACGTTTTTGTTTTTATTTTGGAAACAATTTTCCGAAAAAAACGTATATGCAACCTGTCAACTAAACGCTAATTTCATACCCTTTGCGGTAAGTGCTTTTGGCGAGTACATTTGCCTGTTCGTCGTTAGTGAATTTTTCGGTTGCGGCGTCGAAAAGCAACTGTTTGTTGCCGACGCGGACAGCGATGTTGCCCATATTGACCATTGTGGCGCTACGGTGCGCCTCTTCGATGAAGCCGTTAGGCCGCTTGCGCGAGCGTATGCACTCAATGAAGTTCTTCTGGTGGGCGTTGTCGGGGAAAATTGCGCCGTCTTCGGCAACGATTTTGTCGCCCGGACCGATGACCTGCCAGCCGCCGCCATGACGACCGAGATACATAAGTCCCTCTGTTCCATATATTTCCACGCGGGCGGAATAGTTGCGCCAGTTGGGGAATTTCGTTGCATCGTTGCGGATAGAGCCGGGCGCTTTTTCCATGTATTTGAACGCGGTACCGCCGTCGGCAGAGATGGTGTAATCGCCAAAATCCCAGATAACATTCTGAGTTTCAGGTACTTCGCTTTTACCATCATAAGCATTGTTTGCTCCCCAAGCGTAAACCGAACGTGGGTGTCCGGGGTCGCCGAGTACGAGGCGGGTGAAATCAAGCGTGTGAGAAGCCTCGTCGTCGAGTTTACCACCGCTGTAAGCCCAGTAGTTCTGCCAACCGCCGCGTCCGTGCTCATCCACGATAGAAGGGCTGAAAGGGCGATAAGGGGCGGGGCCGAGCCAGCCTTCCCAGTCGAGCCAAGCAGGTACGGACGCTTCGGGCTTCTCGGTGAACGCACCGCCGCCGAGCATGAAATAGGTCTTGACGGTCGCTATCCTGCCCAACTTGCCGCTCTTGATGTATTCACGGGCGGAGAAGCCCTGCGAGGCGCTGCGATTCTGCGAGCCGTACTGTACTATGCGGTTGTATTTTGCTGCCGCCTCGACAAGTTTGCGACTTTCCCAGATGCCTACGGAGAGGTTTTTCTCCACATAAACGTCTTTGCCGGCCTGACAGGCGCGGATGGCGGCAAGGCAGTGCCAGTGTTCGGGCGTAGCAATCCATACGGCATCAACATCTTTGTCGTCGAAGATGGTGCGCATGTCTTCGGTCTTGCCGGGTTTGTAACCCAGCTCCTTTTCTACGCTTCCGACAGCGTTGTTGAGTTTTGTGCGGTTCACGTCGCAAACCGTCTTGATTGTTACGTTCTCGTTGATTTTGCAGCAGTTGATAATGCAAGTAAGTCCGCGGTTGCCGCATCCGATTAATGCAAGCACAATTTTTTCATTTGCTCCTTGTGCCGATGCGAACAGAGGAGCGCCGGCGACGCCTGAGAAAGTTAATCCGACAGCGCCCGCCATTCCCGATTTAATAAAGTTTCTTCTATTCATATATTATAAATTAAATTTTTATACTTAATATGTTTTGCAATCAAACAATTTGAACTGTTTATTCTGCATGTTTTAATTTTCTAAATTATTTTGGTGCAAAGATAAACAAAAAAACGAATTTTACCCTGAAGTCTGATTTTTTTGTTTGCCTTCAACTGAATAGATCATTCCATTCCCCATTTTTCGTTCGCTTCCGCCCCCATTACGAGCTTCAAAACGCCGCCTTGAATGACGTCTTCGTGGTTGAAGAAGGGTTTGTCTAAGGGTTTGCCGTTGAGGGTTGCCGATTGG
>JAISTJ010000013.1 GCA_031272655.1 Tannerella sp. | reverse complement strand
TTGCTGTTTGTCCATAAAAAACATCTTTTCTCAATTAGTCGCAAAGTAACGGAAAAAATGACAAAATGCGGCAAAATTTTTTGACAGGATTACAGAATTTTCAGGATTTACAGGTTTTCCAAATCGGCTAAATCTTGGTAACGACCGGATGATAACTTGTTTATTATAAGATGTTCAATGTCAATATAACAAACTTTAATATCATCAATGACGACTTCCAGCCTTGAAGCATAACATTCGTCGAAAGCGACGCCGGACAAAGTGGTTAGCAAATCAATGCGATTCGGTGGATAGCCTAACTGGATGATAGCGTCTGGTGTTGTAAAATCGTCTGCATTGAGGTTAGGGAACGAGAAACCAAACTCGGTGAGCGCAGCAATCAGATTCTGTGCATTTTGCCGGTCAGAAGAAACCCAGATGTCAATATCTTTCGTATAGCGCGGATGTCCGTAGAGAGCCACTGCGTAACCGCCAACGACAAGATATTGAACCTCATGTGCGTTTAATAATCCTATAAACTCTTTGAAATCCTTGTTCAGAGCCATATTTCCAGTTGTTATATTCAGTGCGTATTTCTTCCAACGCCTCCAATCGCTTGAGAGGCGTTTGCGACTTCCAATACGCCAAATCGTTCTGTTCGGCGCACAGTCTGGTCTTCGTTACAACTTTTGCTATCATCTTCGTTAGTAAAAATCTGATGCAAAGGTACTCATTATTTTTGAAATTAATAGCATTTGCGAAAGAAAAAAACGGTAAAATTTACTCACCGCTTTATATCTGTGTAATCTGTGACATCCGTGTCCCCCGCAGACGCAACTCCGCCATGCCGTGCGGCGTGGGACAACTTGTCAGACGTAGAGGCGTGGAAACCTGAAAGCAGACAGGAAGTTCCACGCTATTTTTATGCCCTGATTTCAACAGCCATCTACGTAAAAATACGTAGAAAACACCCCTGAAAAATACGTAAAATTACGTATTGACAGGTATCAAACCGCGTTGTAACTTTGCAGCGTCAAATTCAATGACAAATTAGAATCGAATATAAATATTAATTTTTAAAGCAAACAAAAAATGAAGAAAGTAAAAATTTTGAGGAACGTGGCAATCGTGATTACCTGCCTCGCAGTAATAACAATGAACGTATTAGCTAATGGCGTTACAGCGCCGGAAGTGATTAACATCAACCGCGACGCGAGCGCAGTCAGTCTGCGTTCAGCCCGCGCAATAGCCAACCCGGACGACGCCATCGAAACCCGCGCTTTCGACTGGAATCCACGCCTGCGGCAACTGACAGCCGCAGACGTGGGCAAAACGTTGCAACTCGACCTCTTCGACGGCAGGCTGTACACAGCCACAGTCCACAAAGTGGCGACAGACTGTAATGGCGTGCTTGGCATCACCGCCAAACTGCCGGACTACAACTTCGCATACTGCCTGATAGCCATATCCGATGCAGGCATCAGCATTCAAGCAGACATCCCCGAACTCGACGAGCATTATCGCGCCTTTGTAAGAGGCGGCGAAACCCTTCTCTCCCGCTTTTCATTGAGCGAGGAACAAAAAAAAGAAAAGCCGCATATCGCCATGCCGACGACAGCAAACAACACAACGCCCTCATTAAGCAATGCGCCGGTACAAACAAGAGCCGACAATATTGACGAACCGGTAGTAATTGATGTGATGATAGTATATACGACAGAGGCAAAAGAGTATATGGAACAATACTATACAGGCATTGATAATCAGTCAAATATCTCTTTTCAATATGGTAATATGGTCTTGGAAAATTCGCAAACCAACCTGATTTTAAATATGGTTTACAAGTATGAAACCAATTACAGGGAACGTGATATTTTCACAGATTTAGAAGCCTTAATATCTCCCAACGACGGTAATATGGATGAAATCCACAATTTACGCAAACAGTACAGAGCAGATTTGGTGCAAATGATTATTGCTAATTCCCACAATGCTGTAGCGGGCGGACTCGGCGTACTCCCTACATCTGAAGATGCCTTCTATAACTATGGTTATTGCGCCCAAGGTTTTTCCATTATTGAAAGAATAGTAAATTATCACGAAATAGGTCATAATCTTGGCTGTGGTCACAGTTGGCAAGCGAATTTCGAACCCGGTCCGGGTTTATTCAGTTATTCGTCAGGATATCGGGGACAGGATAAAAACGGAATTTGGCGCTGTACGGTAATGTCTTATTCGGCTGGACAGTATTACGCTGATGGACAAGTATCTGCGGCAATTCCGTATTATTCAAACCCTGATATTATCGTCAATGACGTCCCTATCGGCGACCCTGTAAAAGCCAACAATGCCTTGACAATAAAACGGACAAAGCATACTATTTCCCGTTATTCGGAGTACTTGACCGGCACAACCGATGTCGCTGAGTTTGTTGTAAATTCGTCAGGCGTACTGACAAAATACAATGGTAATGGCGGCAATGTGCAAATTCCTTTAAATCTTGGCATTACCTCTATTGGGCAAGGCGCTTTTGAAAACAAAACGGCATTAACGGGCATAACAATACCGACAGCGGTAACAAGTATCGGCAAGGAAGCATTTAAGGGCTGTACAGGTCTGATTTCTGTAATAATTCCGGCAAGCATTACCTCAATCAGCGATAACACTTTTTCAGGATGCAGCGGCTTAACCACTGTGGAAATTCCTCAAAGTATTATTTCAATTGGCACAGGAGTTTTCTCCGGTTGCAACAAATTAAACCGATTAAAAACACACTGGGATACTCCTCCTGCAAGTGTAGCAGCCTCGACTTTTACCGGACTTAATTTCGCAACCTGCAATCTGATAGTCCCTTACAAGAGGCTGCAACAATATAAAGAATCTTCTTTGGGGCAGGCTTTCAGCATAATTTCCGAAGTGAATGCTGCCTCCGACTTTATAGTGGATAATGGAGTATTGACCAAGTTTGCCGGTACAGACACAATGGTAGTTATACCCAGCGACCGAGGTGTTACAACTATCGGTGCAGATGCTTTCGCGACAAACCATGATGTTATGTTAACAATAGCAATTCCCGCTTCGGTAAAGAGCATCACGGGATTTCCTTTTGGAGAGTGCTATAACTTGAATAATATCTTTGTTGATTCCGACAATACAGCGTATTCCGATATTGACGGAGTTCTGTATGATGCGGCAAAAACGTCTTTATATGTTTTTCCTTCAGGCAGAACGGGCAACTTTTCAATTCCGGATGGAACAACAACTGTCCAACCCGGTTCATTTTACTATTCTAAACTGTCATCTGTGATGTTTCCGGCGTCGGTAACATATATTTTCCCTAATATGTTTTCAGGTAATTCAGCCGGACATTCACCAAATATGACCTCACTGAAAGTCGATTCCCACAACACGACCTATTGTGATATTGACGGGGTATTATTCAATGCCGCAAAGACAACTTTAGTACTTTATCCCAGAAGTAGAGAAGGCGCTTATACAGTACCGGACGGGATTACAACAATTGGCCAGTATGCATTTCATGCAAATGAAAGATTAAGTTCTGTCTCACTCCCGCTGTCCTTGCAAAGAATTGAAGGATGGGCATTTTATTATTGCAACCTTCTTAAAACAATAGAATTGCCGGCAAACGTTAATTATATTGCTTTTATGGCTTTTTCGTCATGCAGAGATTTAACAAGCGTTAAATCCCTCAATCCTACGCCGCCGGAGGCAGATAATACTGCATTTGAATATGTTTCATCACAAGCAACGCTATATGTCAAAACAGGTTCAAAAGCAGCATATAAGGCAGCGACGGAATGGAAAAACTTCGGCAACATTGTAGAAGATGCTTCTCTTGGCGTCGAGGCAGTCGGCGACGCTTTATCAGTTTGGTCGTCCGGCGGCGTTCTCCATCTTCGCCTTCCCGCGCCCGAAACGGTGCAGATATACAGCATCACCGGCGCGTTAGTCAAGACAGTTTCCGCCCCCGCAGGCGAATCGAGCTTTACCCTGCCCGGCGGACTGTATATCATTAAAACAAAATCGCAAACCGTAAGGTCTATTGTTAAATAGAAGTTTCCCCGAGAGCACCGGAGTGCAGGCAATTGGTCTGCACCCCTTGCTCAATCTTATGGATATGCTCACTCCATTCCTCCTGCGTTGCGTGGACGGGATAGTTGGTGTCCAGTCCGGATTGGGATTCGAGGATGCAACGTCCGACGACGAAGCGTCAGTCCGGTAAGCGACAGCAGGTTCTGCTACGATTATCGGCTCATTATCAAGCTGTTTATACATTTTTTTTGGCATGACTGATTTTTTTTAGTTCTGCCGCAAAGATAT
>JAISTJ010000168.1 GCA_031272655.1 Tannerella sp. | reverse complement strand
GCCGACACATGGGACGGCAAATACACCGAAATAACGCCAGCCATAAACCGCAACTCCACCGGAACTGTGATACAAAAGATTGGCGGCGCCTATTACTGCTTAATGGGCGGCGCTGGCGAGAACCTGCGCGTCCATTCCTATCCCGACCTGAAATTTCTCGGCTTCCTGAACTTAGACCTGCAACCGCACTGGCCGCAATCGGCAGCCCGCGTCTGGGCGCAAGTAGTGCCGCTACCCGAAGGCTATCCATGCCGGTTTGTGCTGCTGACAATGGACCGTCCCAACTTCACCGGCATAAAAGGCGCTACATGGAGCTACGGAGCGATGTATTTTTACGGCGCAAACTAACAAAAAAACCTGACAAGGAGGTTATGCCTTGTCAGGATGTTTTACGACATGAACACGACTAATGCTACATGAAGTTTTATACGCCCATTGTATATTGTACGGGTGAAAAATGGGATTCGAACCCACGACCCTCGGAACCACAATCCGATGCTCTAACCAACTGAGCTATTCTCACCATTTTAGATAGAAAATCGCCGCAAAGTTAGTAATTATTTTTGATTATTCAAGAAAAACTAAATTTTTTTTGCAGCGAGGAGGGTATTTTTCATCAGGGAGACTATTGTCATTGGTCCCACGCCACCGGGTACGGGTGTGATGTAACTGCAGCGGGGGGCTACTTCGCTGAACGCCACGTCGCCCGTCAGTTTGAAGCCGCTTTTAGTCTGCGCATTGGGCACGCGGGTAGTGCCGACGTCTATTACTACTGCGCCCTCTTTCACCATGTCGGCTTTGACAAACTCCGGCGAGCCGAGCGCGGCGATGATGATGTCGGCGCTGCGGCATATCTCTTTCAGGTTTTGAGTGCGGCTGTGGCATACTGTAACGGTGCAGTCGCCCGGCTGCGCTTTCTGCATAAGCAGGAGGGCTACCGGCTTGCCTACTATATTGCTGCGACCCAGCACTACGCAGTGTTTGCCTTTGGTCTCAATATTATAATACTTCAGCAGGTCGCAGATGCCGGACGGGGTAGCCGATTTGAAACAGGGCAGTCCGAGCGCCAGCCGACCAACGTTGATGGGGTGAAAGCCGTCCACATCCTTGCGGTAGTCAATGGCTTCGATGACGCGCTGCTCCGAGATATGCTTGGGCAGAGGCAACTGTACTATGAATCCGTCAATATCGGCGTCTGCGTTGAGTTCTTCCACTTTATGTAATAATTCGGCCTCTGTTACGCTGTCCTCATAGCGGATGAGGGTTGACTGGAAGCCAAGTTCTTCGCAGGTACGCACTTTATTTGCGACGTAGGTCTCGCTGCCGCCGTCGTGCCCTACCAGCACTGCCGCCAGATGGGGCGTCTTGCCGCCTGCCTGCTTTATTGCGGCTACTTCTGCCGCTATCTCTTTCTTTATCTGCGCCGCTACCGCTTTGCCGTCTATCAGTTCCATATATTGTAATTTTAGATTTTAGATTTTAGATTTTAGATTTTAGATTTCAACACGAAGACAGAAAGACAGGAAGGAAGAAAGACTTTTGTTAAACTTCGTGTCTTCGTAACTTCGCGCCTTCGTGTTAAACCATTAATCATTAATCCATTAATCATTAACCATTATCTCCGTCGCATCGGCATGGAAGGCATCTTCTTGCCTTTTGAAGTGATAACGGTGCGCATCACTTTGCGGGCTTCGTCAAATTGTTTTAGCAACTTATTGACTTCCTGCACGTTAGTGCCGCTGCCTTTGGCAATACGCAGCCGCCGTGAGCCGTTGAGTATTTCGGGGTTGGTACGCTCGCCGGGGGTCATTGAGTAGATGATTGCTTCGATGTTTTTGAACGCATTGTCGTCCAAATCAATATTTTTCATCATCTTTCCTACTCCGGGTATCATCGAAGCGAGGTCTTTGAGGTTGCCCATCTTCTTAATCTGCTGTATCTGACCAACAAAGTCATTCAGGTCGAAAGTGTTCTTGGCAAGTTTCTTCTGTATGCGCCGCGCTTCTTCCTCGTCGAACTGCTCTTGCGCCCGCTCTACGAAAGAAACGATGTCGCCCATGCCGAGAATCCTGTCTGCCATTCTCTCGGGGTGAAACACGTCGAGCGCCTCCATCTTCTCGCCGGTGCCGACGAACTTGATAGGCTTGTCCACCACGCTGCGTATTGAGAGCGCCGCGCCTCCGCGAGTATCACCGTCAAGTTTGGTCAGCACAACGCCGTCGAAATTGAGACGCTCGTTGAACTCTTTTGCCGTATTGACGGCGTCCTGACCGGTCATGGCATCAACGACGAAGAGTATTTCCTGCGGATTAACGGCGTCTTTGATGTTCTTTATTTCCTGCATCATCTGCTCGTCTATGGCAAGACGTCCGGCGGTGTCTATGATAACGAGGTCGCGCCCTGTCTTCTTCGCTTCGGCAATGCCATGTCGCGCTATCTCGACGGGGTTCTTGTTCTCCTCTTCGCAATAAACGGGGACGCCAATCTGCTCGCCGAGTATGCGCAACTGCTCAATAGCGGCAGGGCGATAGACGTCGCAGGCAACAAGCATGGGCTGTTTGCCGCGCTTGCTGCGAAGCAGGTTGGCTAATTTGCCGGAGAAAGTGGTCTTACCGGAGCCTTGCAGACCGGACATCAGAATGACAGCAGGCGAGCCTTTGATGTTAATGTCGGTAGCCGTGCCGCCCATCA
Source organism: Tannerella sp. (assembly GCA_031272655.1). Lineage (GTDB taxonomy): Bacteria > Bacteroidota > Bacteroidia > Bacteroidales > Tannerellaceae > Tannerella. The sequence continues at coordinate 5,481 of JAISTJ010000168.1, read as the reverse complement.
GCGACGACAGTTCGTCATGCACTATCTTCACCATCAACTGGCTCGGTTTCAACGAAGTAAGCACGTTCTGACCGATAGCCTTTTCTTTCACCGTGTCGGTAAACGATTTGGCTACCTTATAGTTCACATCGGCGTCAAGCAGCGCTCTGCGCACGTCTTTAAGCGTCTCCGCTACGTTTATCTCCGTTATCCGGCCTTCGCCCTTCAGTATTTTAAATGACCTTTCGAGGCGTTCACTTAAGTTTTCAAACATGATTTTGTCGCAAATTTTGCTGCAAAGGTACAACTTTTATCCGAAAAATCAGCTCTTTCTATTAAATAATTGCTATTGAGCGGACTTTGGGGGCAGGAACAAATCGCTTAATCGTTTCACTTTGCGGCGGACGGTGAAGGCGGCGCCGGTTTTTGTTATCTCGCCCTCAAACAGGTTCTCGTATTCTTTGCTGCGGAAGATCCCAAAAGAGCGTGTGCCGTCGCGGTCAAGGCGATACTCAAGCGAGACGTCGTCGAGTAGCAGACGGTTGCCATAGACAGGGTCTTTAGTGGAATAGCGCAAACCGAGTTCGGTCTTGAAACGTTCATCAAAAAAAGTCTTGTAGAAGCGTCCGAGATAGTCTATACGCCGCCCCATGCCAAGCGTGCCATCGTAAGTATTGACGTCAAATGTGAAAGGTACCTCGCCGAGCACATTACCCAGAATGTTTTTTATCTCTCTCTGTAACAGCGTGTTAAGCGCAGCGCCGACGTCAAGGTTTTCACCACCGACACCATTACCCGCCAAATAGAGACCCGCAACTAGCAGACTGATAGCCTGTTTGCTTCTCTCCTCGCTTCCCATAGCCGTAAGTTGGTTTTGTACAACGGCGTCAGAGGGTGCGTCTAAGATAAACTGTATAGCCATGTCGTTCAAGTTGTTTTTCATCTCAATACCTGTGTTGAAATCAACCATACGCGACTGACCGTCGAAGTTGACAGACGAGCGAACGCGGGTGTATGCTGTAATGTTGAGCATCGGATTGAAAGGGTCGCCTGTCCAGTCGGCATAACTGCCGTTGCTGACGGTGAAGTCGGTCAGCGGAATAACAGGAACGGCATATCTTATAGTCCCCTCCGACATCGTATAACGCCCGTTGAGGCTCATCCCGCCTTGCCTGTTATATTGAAAAGAGAGATCGCCGCCCCCGCGCATTTCTACATGGTTTGTGCGCTCTTCATTAAGGTCAATGCGCAGTTTCACTAACGGGTCTATTTTAATATTGAGGAAAATATCCGTCCCGCCGCTCATAGCCGTTACATTGCGGGCTATGCCTGCCAAGCCGCCCGTGCGACGCTGTCTGCGAGGTAGAGAATCGGCAAAATAGGTGAACGTAACAAGCCCTGCAAAGTTATCTTGAACCTCAGGAGAAGCTTCTGCCGCTAAATAATTCATGTTAGTATTGCCGAGTATATGCACGTCTCCCCTCATTCTCAGCGCATTAAGCGAGCCTTTGAGCGTTGTGTTGAGGTCTGCGTAAAGCCTCCCCCATACTACACTTTCGGGTTTGCGTGTCGCTTCAAGCGGTTGCAGGTTGGATGCGGTCAGTTTCAAGTCAACAGTCGGCGTTCCCGTTAAATCGCTCACATTACCCGCTACAACAAACGCATTGTTCTTACTGTCAAAGATTTTATAACTGTCGAAAACCATACGGTTGTCGGTTATCTTGACCTGCCTGTCGTCAAAACGGAACGACGAAGACGATGACGCTGCGAACAAGGTAGCCTTATCTAATTGTATATATCCCTCTGTAACAGGTTTTTCCGTGGAACCCTTAATTTTTAATTCGCCGTTCACAGCGCCGTCAAAAGATAGCATCCCTGCGGGCACGAGAGGATTAACAGCTTTAAGGGGCAGCTCGGATATTGTTACAATACCTTCTACCTCGGAATTTTTGCGTTTTTCGGTATAAAGAACAGAAGCCACTCCTACTTCTTTATAATCGTGAAGTATATGAATATCAATCTGATGCTTATTGATTTCCATCGGCATATAAGTAACGCTGAAGACCATTGAACCTATCTGGCCGCCTTGATAATAAAATTCGTCTATATTGCAGTCGCCGACAATCATAAACGTCTTATCTGCAGGCACATATCTAAGCGATGCACTAAACAAGCCTTTCATTGCAGGCATATCGGTAAAGCCTGACGAAATCTTGGCAAGGTCAAAATGGTTCACTTCAACCATCACATCTCTGTTTTCCGTATCTTCTCCTGTATGAATCCACAGCGACGAATTGTCAGCCCCTTCAAGTCGAAGGTTTGACTTTATGTTCTTCATGTTCACAAAATGTAAACTGTTGTCGCTGTTGATTTTAAACGGCATAAACGCGATAACGGGCATTTCGGGATAGAGCCTGAAATCGAAGCCATTGCCTGCTTTTAAGGCTTTGACGCCAAGACTGACGCCTTTTTCACCCTTGCTGTTGATGTATTCGGCAAATATATCTGCCTCATTTTCATGAATATAACCGTTAACATTAGCATAGAACGCCTCCTGGTTGCGAAAACGCTTTTTAGTTGCTGCAACGTGGTAATTCAGTCCGACAGTATCCTGATTGATATTAAGTTGCACAGTATCAATCTTAAGCGTATCTTTGACAAACGAGAGTAACGAGCCGCTGACATTCAATCCGTTAGAAGGCGAAATAGTTGCATCTATCAACAAATTATCGAAATAGATGTTAGATTCCTGCAAAAAGTTATATAAAGGGTTGTCTTGTAAAGCTTTAAATTTAAACGCCATATCCGGATAATGCTTTCGTAGCGCCTCAAAATTAATAATGGAATCTTGCTTCAGTTGCTTCGCCGCATCGTCGGCAAGCGCTGACATCTTGCTGATTAAAGTTGGAAGATTGTTGTTGCCAACTGCATTTATTTCCATATCTCCGGCTTTAAAAGCTATTAGCGTGGTGTCTTCAAGCGAAGTGAGGGTCAGGTTCAACTGTTTCGGCGTAAGATATTGTTCTTCAACGTTTAACGACCAGTCTTTAAGGGTAAAAGCAAGTGTATAGCGTTTGTCCATATCAGTAGTAAAATCGCTTGTAACGTGAAACTTAGAGCCGACAGCCCCTTCGGTCAGCTTTAATCCCTTAATATCCAACGTGTCCACATCGGCGATTATCTTCCCGCTGATATCGTTCCTTTTAATCTCGCCTTTGATATTAACACTGCCTCGTATCAAGGGATACAAACTTATCACGTTGACAGCTATCTTATTGTCTTTCAGCCTTCCTGACAACGACAGACCGGAAACAGCAGCATTACCGTAAACAATATTATCTATCTGAGCATTAATTTCTGCCCATGTTTCAAAATGATAGAAATCAAAACCTTTGCCCTTTGCCGTCAGCCCTGCGTTAAACTTGACCAACGAATCTATCCGCATAATGTCCGTAAGTGAAAAATTATTTGCATTGAGCGCCGCATTGTAACTCTTATTAATCACGTTATAATCAGCGCTTAAATTAATCACTCCATTACCTTCCCGTACTTCCGTTTGAAGTGAATAAAATCCGCTCTGCATCGTTAATATGCCTCCTAAGCTCATGCTGTCAGGAATCCGATAATTATCTCTAAATGACTGCGAAAGATAGCCTTCGATAAACTTAATATCCTTAGTTTCAACGCGATAGTCTATTGCCCCATTGCGCAGCCGGTCGTTTAAAAGATTTTTTATATTACCTTTCATATTAATGCAGAACGCTTCCTGCATATCGGCAGTGAACGTTTTTAAGTTGAGGTTTTTCATATTACCCTCTGCAAGCACATCAACTTTAACAAACTGCTTAACAATGTTTGAAGTATTTGTAAGGTTGAAAAAATCGTCCCCAATGGTAGCGGTTAGTTTTATTGAGGCGTTCCCTGTGGGATTATTTTTGTCGAGCGCGGCAAAAGGTGCTGACGCCTCAATTTGAGCAGCGGAATGAGCCGTCTCAAGCGCTAAAGAGGGGACAAAAAAACCTGTGCTGTCTGCATAAATACTACCTGTCAATGACTTAATATTCAGCCCTGAACGCTCATTAAAAGATAGCTCATTAACTGTGGCCGCCAAATCATGCAAGCCGCCAAACTTCAAAGTATCAGCCTTAAAAATCAAGTCCGTAATGTTTATATGCTGAAAGTCAAGCCCTGCAGCAGGCTTGGCGACATTGGTATAATAAAACAGACTGTCAAGTGCAAGTCGCATATTATCAGCTATATAACGCATATTGCCTATATCTGCAAAGCCTTCTTTCAAAGCAATTATCCCGCCATGAAGCGCAAGATAAAACGAATCGCAAGGCATGTTAACAGCTACCCCAACGTCATCTAACTCTATCTCTTTAAGAGCAATACGCCAAGGGAGTGGAGACGCAACAGTATCATTTGCCGCAGTCGTGTCACAAACAAAAATTTTCAAGTCTGTCTTTTTAAACGTCAGCTTATTTACTAACGCAAACGAATCTTCCACAGCGACAGAATCAGCCCTCACAGCAGCCTCCCCTACTCTGCCGTTAATAATAACACCGTCATTAAGCCCTTTTGTGTTGACGTCCATATCATTTATAATGAATGATTTAACCGACAGAACGCCATTAAAAAGCGGTTTAAGCCTTACATGTACCGAAAGTTTCTCAATATAAGCCACAGTATCGGCATCATGCGTTAAAACGAGCGCTTCATGCAGGTTCAGCCTCAACGGGAAACCTATCCTGACACGAGCAAAACTGACGTTAAGCCCGATAGCCTCCGAAGCATAGTCTGCCGCCTTACCAAGAAGCGCATTTTGCACGGCAGGAACGTACAACAGCGCCGCAACCGATAGCGCTAACCCTATCAGTATCAGACATAAAGCCCCAACTCGTTTCAACCAAACAATCATATAAAATAAAGCTCAAAACAAAAACAAAGGTAAAACAACAAATCCATAAAAACAAATTTTTTTGCTCTCATTTAAAAAAACTTGTATCTTTGCACCCTGATTTACAGGAAAAAGTATGGACAAAATAAACAAAAAGAAGGACAGACATCCGTCCGCAACAACTAAAACTGCGACCGGCGGTGGCGTGAAACCATCGTCGGCAAAGCCCTTCCCATTTCTGATTCTCGGACTTGGGTTTGCCGTACTTCAATTTTTGCTGTCAAGTCCTGTAGTCAATCGCGGTTGGGGCTTGAACGCTATCAGTTTTTGGGAGACTCCAATCATTATTGCCTATTATGCAGTGTTAATCGCCATTTTGCCCCCCCCTCTGTAACAATCTAATAATCAGAATATTAAGCGGATTTAGCGGAAAAAATATAATTTTATTCGTCCGAAAATGGAAGTACCCGATATTCGTGCTGCTTGCTATTGCCGGCGGTTTTCTGTTTCACGCCTTGCAGGTGAAATATGTTTTTCTGGGCGACTGCGGCGTCCGTCCGACCGAAATAGAGAAGGGCGATGTGTATTACCCGACCGAATTT
>JAISTJ010000144.1 GCA_031272655.1 Tannerella sp. | reverse complement strand
GTGCATTTTCCTGATGCGAACGTGATTTTATCCAAGACGCCGGATATAGCATTTTGTTCCGGCAGGTTTGAATTATCAACCTTCGTCTTAGCGCCGCTATCGCTGAGACGATATAGTTCGACGCTTTCCAAAACCCAAGTACCGTCAAACGAACCGGCCTGGGTTACAGACATTTCCGTCAATAGTGGTGGAGAAACTCCGGGTGAAAAACCGCCCGCTCGCGAGACTTGCTCTGCACCTGCGGGTACATTATTCATCAGGCATAACAATGCTGCTACGCCAACAATTACACTTGGGATATTCCACGATCCCTCTCTCATGACATTTTCTGTCAACGGTCGAGCAGTCCCTTTACTTATCTTTGACGATGGGATGCCGCCTGTTTTACCAAATAATTGTCTCATTTTTTTTAAATTAAAGTGTTTATAGTCAATACATAAATCTTCTATGAACCTACCAACTAAGATGCTCTCACCACATCACCTTAATCTAAGACGGTGCAAAGTAAATACAAAAATTTCAATCTACCAAATAAAATTTTGTAATTTAAGTATATTTATGTTTTGCTATTTTAATTTCACTTATTTTTGTTTTTATTTGCTGTTTTAATACAAAGATTTTTTTTGAACACGACGACACTAAGACACGACGGTGCGACGGCAGGACGCGCGAAGATGTGACGGGATTTTCTAACGGGACATAGTCCCGTCATTGCGAGGTACGAAGCAATCCAGAGAATAATCGGTATGAATGGGTTTATTGACTGGATTGCTTCACATTCGTTCGCAATGACGGGGGAGGGGCGTTCACTTCTTCTTTTTCGCTTGCGGAAAAAATGACGGGGGAGGGGCGTTCGCGAAGGCGCAAAGAATATTCTTCGCGTCTTTGTGTCTTTGTGTCTTCGCGTTTAGTATTGGCGGACAGCTTATTCTGCAGCATAGACGGTGAGTTTGGAGCGGCCGACGCTTACGGAGGTGAAGACTCCGAAGGCGTTTGTTACTGCGCTGACGGGGTTGGCAAGGTCGGTTGAACTGACATGCTCGTAGAGATCAACGTAGTCCTGACAGACACGATATACATAAATATAATGCGCCCCGGTGCTGCGAAACTCCATTGCGCGGGCTGTATATGTGTTGCCGCGCGTCGGTTGCATCATCCTCTTGCCGAAAACACCCATCGAAGCATCGTCTGTAGTGTTCGGACTTTCTATATATACCTGAAAATAATCCTGTTGGGGGTCGTCCCAAGTAACGGTTACCTCCGTCGTGTCATCAGGATTGTACCACGAATAGGATGATTGCGTCATGGTTTCGGGATCAACCTTTATGTTGCTGACTTTCAGCGGGATAGTTGTGCTTGCCTCTATCGTCTTGCCGTTGTAAGTGAAGTTGAGTTTGTAGGTTTGGCCTTCACGTATCGTATCTTCGTTGAGGTCAAGGGTATAGGTGCCGGAAGCTGTTTCCGTTAGCTGTATGTCATTGACTGTCAGAGTTAAACCGGTGATTGGTTTGCTTAGGCTGACGTCGTCTATGAGGTATTTTTCCATTGAATAGACATTGACGGATATGGTGTTGGTTCCTTCCTGAAGGAAGGCTTCTACTACTGGGGAGTCGGTGTCAACGGTGGTGTCCATGAGGGGTTGGGCGCAATTTGTTAACAGGATTGCTGTTAAACACGACGACACGACGGCACGAAGGCACGAAGGATAATTTATTTTCATAATCATTATTTTAACTGGATACTTAATGTTACGTTGGGGGTGAAACCGAGGAGGTTGATGTTTGTGGCCGTGATGCCGTAGGTCTGGTCGAAGGCATATTCGCGATACCAGACGTTGGCGCGGTCGTAAAGATTGAATAATGAGACGCTTATGCTCGAATTGAACGCGCGGATAAACGTCAAATCGTACTTCGCAAGCAGGTCCATACGGTGATAGTCGGGGTAGCGGGCGTTGTTTTTCTTGTCCACGATGATGAAATTCATGCTGCCGCTGTTAGGAGTCGTGAGCGTGTAAGCGCCAACCGGCTCGGTGAAAGGCTTGCCGGTGGCATAAATCCATGTCGCCGAGAGGGTCAGGTTGCGTACGGGTTTATAGGTGATAACCGTCTTAAATTCATGCGTAACATCCTGATTAGAAGCAAAATAGCCATCACCATAGACAGGAAAATGATAGCGCGATTCGGCAAGGGTGTAGGCGATCCAGCCTGTCAGTTTGCCATACTTCTTCTGAAGCAGGAAGTCAATGCCCCGCGCGTAGCCTTCGCCGTTGTAGAAAAACTCCTGATAGCCGGAGTTATCGCTCAGCGAGGGCGCAAACCGCAAGGTGTATTCGCTCAGGTGGTTCATTCGTTTGTAGTACGCCTCGACATCGAAGATAAACCCGCGCGTTTCGTAACTGCCGCCAAGAACGGTATGAAGCGAGCCGCTGACCGGAATGCTCTTATCGTCGGAAAGCAACCATATATCGCGGCTTCCGGCAGAGATGTCCTCGCGCACGATGCGGTTTACAAACTGGTAGTAGTACCCCGCCGACCCTTTCAGGTTGATGTACTCGCCGACCTTGTAAAACGCCTGAAAACGAGGCTCAAAATAGGGACGGGAAGTAACATCGTAGTAATTAAAGCGCAGTCCGGGCAACAGCGTCAGGCGGTCGGCCAAAGTGTATTTATCCTGAAGATAAAGCGACAGCAGGTTGCCTTTGTTCTTCATATTCAGGTAGTTAATAGTATCACTCTGCGCATAGCGGTAGTTAATATTGTAGTTGGAAAAGTTCAGCCCGAACTCCACTTTGTTGTTACCGTTAATTTTGTATTCGTTGTCAATTTTCAGCGAATAATCTTTGAGATTGTTGTGTTCATCGGTGTTTTGGTCGAACATCACCGCCGCGCGCCCTGTTGTGGTGGTGCTATTTTGACGGTCGCGCAGGCTATAATAGTTTGAAAATGAGACTAATGCGTTAGTGTATAATTTATTGTCCCATTTACGCGACCATTTTGCGCTTAAGCCGGTATTACCCCAGTTTGTCTTGTCGGTAATGCTGCCGCTAATAGACTGACTGCCAAAGCCTTCACGCGAATTATCAAGGACATCTTCACCGTTAAAAAAGCTGAGGGAGAAGATGTCGCGCTTCGTGGGATTATACGTCAGTTTGGCGTTGAGGTCGTAGAAATAGGATTCGGGTTTTTGGCTGTTGCGCATATTGAAGCCGCCACCCGGACCGCCGCGACCGCCGGTCATGCCGCCCATGCCGGATTGCTGGTTATTAGTGTAAACGTCGGTGAACTTGTCGTACATAAAACTCTGGAACGAGCGCCTTCCGGCGATGAAAATAGCGCCTTTCTCGTTCTTGAAAGGCATCTCGGCGAAAGCGTTGAAGCCGAGGAAACCCACGTCGCCACCGATATTGAAATGCTTGTCGTTGCCGGTGCGCCCGATTATCTCCATCACGCTCGAAAGCCTGCCGCCGTGCTTGGCGTCAAAACCGCCCTTGTGGAGCTGTACGTCCTTGATAGCGTTGGTGTTAAATGCGCTGAAGACGCCCATCAGATGCTCCTGATGATATATCGTGAAGCCGTCGTAGAGGACGAGGTTCTGGTCGGGGGTGCCGCCTCGCACGTACATCCCAGCCGACGACTCGTTGCTCGCCGAGATGCCGGGCATCAGGTGGAACGTGCGGAAGAGATCTTTCTCGCCCAGCGCGGGCAGGTCGGCAATCTTAGCAGCCGTAGTCTGAATCACGCCTATCGAGTGTTCGGGGATTTTAAGCACGTCCTCGCGCTGCGCCACAACTACCACCTCGTCAAGGGCATGCGACGACGGCGGAAGTTCCACGAACAGGTTCTCCATGTTCACCTGCGGCGAGAGGTAGAAGCGTTGTGTTTCATAGCCCAAGTATCTGAATATCAACACTTCTCGGTCGCTTGGGACGTTGTAGAGCGTGAAGTAGCCGTCGTCGTTGGAACTTGCGCCTATCGTCGTGCCTTCGACCTGCACCGTTGCGAACGGCAGCGGCTCGCCGTTGGTCTGGTCTTTGATACGCCCTGTGATGGTAAAGTTAGTGCGGCTCGCCTCGCCTTCGTAGCGCTTGTTCTCGCGCGTAGTGCGGTTGCGGGGCACGTTCTTTTTCAGTACTACACACGTAATACCCTCATCATCAACGAAATATGCGATGTTTTTTATTTGCTTGAAAATCTCGTCGAAAGCCTTATTCACGGGGTCGCCGAAATAGATGTGCTCGAAAGTATATGGCGCCATTTCAACGGAGTCGTACTTGAGCGTCATCCCGTATTTCGTGCGGAAATCGCCCAGCACCCGCAGGAGCGGCGCACGGATGTAGTGCTCTGCAACATACAGGGTATCAGGTGTTTGCGCCTGAATGTGGGCGGCGGTGGCTGCTGTCAGGAGCAGTAGGAGTTGGAATTTTTTCTTCATATATTATATTAATGTATAGAGAATGTATCGGGACGTAGTCCCGTCATTGCGAGGAACGAAGCAATCCAGAAAAAATCGGCATGAATGGGTTTATTGACTGGATTGCTTCACTGCGTTCGCAATGACGAGGGCGCGGTCGCAATGACGAGGACTCGTTAATTGCGGTGCAAAGGTAAAGATTTACGGAGATTGGGAGTATTTTAAGGTTAGTGAAGCGACAATGTTTGCCGTTGAAACAGACTAATTCATACCTGAAAGGCCTTGATGAGATTGCTTCACTGCATTCGCTTCTTCTTTATTCGCTTGCGGAAAAAATGACGGCTTTGCGAAAGAAACCGGAAAAGGGTTGCGGATACATTTCAACATGGCATTATGCCGTTTGAAATGCGTTTTTTGCTGTTTCTGATGATTTTCAGTCTGTTTCTTATAAAAAATCACTATTTTTGCAGCATGAACAGTTTAAAACCACATAATACGCTTCTCAACATACGGACTGCCGCCCTGTTGGCGCTGAGTATCAGTCTGTTAATGAACTTGCTGTTTCTCATCATGTTTATGTACGGTAGCAGACCGTCATTTATCAGGGACGAAGGCCCGCGAGGGCGCTTTGGGAGGCCGCCTTTCGGTGTAGAAAGCCCTGTTCCCGATAAGCGTCCGGATTTCGACAAGCCCCCGCATGAGTTTTCGTTTGACGATGAGCCGCCAGCACGAATCGAAGCCCAGATGAGGCATGTCTTCAACCTGAACATGACTTTAGTGCGATTTTTCAACAATTTCGCGATGGCGTTCCTGCTTTATCTGCTGAATTTCAGGATATTCAGAATGCAATGGTTCGGATCCAAACGCGGCAAAATTTGGTATGTCGCCATCATTATCGCCGCCACAGCCGCCCTGAGCGTAACATGTTCGCTGATCCAGATTCCTTTCGAGACGATTTTCCGCAACATCAGAGGGGTGATTTTCAGCAGTTTAATGCGCGATTTCACGCTTAGCGTCGTTGTAACGCTGTCGTCGCTGTTGATGTATATTGCGTCCAAACAGCAGGTGATGGCCGTTGAAAATGAGCGACTTCAAGCCGAATATATGAAAACGCGCTTCATAGCGCTTAAAAATCAGGTTGATCCGCATTTTTTGTTTAACTCGCTGAACACCCTTGCGTCGCTTATCAGAACCGATGCTTCAAAAGCGACGCAATATTTAGAGCAACTGTCGCTCGTCTTCCGCTATACGCTTCAGAATAAGGAGATTATAACGCTAAAAGAAGAATTGGCGTTTACTTTGGCTTATTCTAATTTGATGCAGATACGATACGGCGATAATTTGAAAGTGATTGATAATGTGGATGAAAAGTATTACGACTACTCAATTATCCCTATCAGTCTGCAAACACTTGTAGAAAACGCTATCAAACACAATGTTGTGAGCAACCGTCTGCCGCTGACGATATCTATTACGACCGATGAAAACGCTCACATCCGCGTCTCCAACCCCATTCAGCCGAAAAAAGAGCCTGAAAGCGGCGATAATATCGGACTTTCAAACCTCGCCGAACGCTACAGGCTGCTCTGGGACAGGACTATAACAATTACTAACACAGGAACGGTTTTTGAAGTTGAACTGCCATTAATAAACGAATGAAAGCTATAATTATTGAAGACGAAACAGTTGCAGCTCAGGCGCTTGCATCACTTCTAAACGAGGTTGCACCTGATATTGAGATAATTGCAAATATGCAATCAATAGACGAGACGGTGGAGTGGTTTCAAACCTCCTCTGCGCCTGACGTCGCCTTTATGGACATCCATCTTGCCGACGGCTCGGCCTTTTCTGTCTTTGAAAAGGTAACCGTCTCATGCCCTGTGATTTTCACCACCGCTTACGATGAATATGCACTTAAAGCGTTTGAAGTCAACAGTATAGACTATTTGCTGAAGCCCATTGTGAAGAAAGATCTCGCAAGGGCTGTCAATAAATTCAGGAATTATTCATTCGGCGGTGACAGATATAATGAGATGATAATCAAGATGATATCCGACATCAAGCAAACAAAGGATTCATACAAAACAAGTTTCCTCGTGTCGCATAAGGATAAGCTAATCCCGCTTCCGACGCGCGATATAGCTTATATCGGCATTTTTTCGCAGGTTGTCAAAGCGGTTACTTTTGATAATCAGACTTTTACCCTTGACCGCGTGCTTGACGAGCTTATGCTTCAACTGCCGCCTCACGATTTTTTCCGCGCAAACCGCCAATATATAGTGTCCCGCAAGGCGGTGAAAGACATCTCAATATGGTTCGGCGGCAAACTGTCGGCCAACCTGACAATCCCCACCCCCGAAAGAATAATAGTAAGCAAAGCCCGCGCAGGCGAGTTCAAGCGGTGGCTGACGGGATAACTACCCGTTTAACAATTATTTTGCGGGAATTTTGGACGGAAATAAAAATAATGTGTATCTTTGCGATTATTTAACAGAAATTTCAGTTATGAAAAAGATTATCATTTTGTTATGTATCGGCTTTTTCGCCGCTTGTGCGCAGGCTGAAGAAAAAGAGGCTAAAGTACTGATTGTTACCAACATGGGGAATATTACAGTGAAACTTTATAACGAAACGCCGCAGCATCGGGACAACTTCCTGAAGTTAGCCGCCGAAAATGTTTACGACAGCCTGCTTTTTCACCGTGTAATCAAGCAGTTTATGATTCAAGGGGGCGACCCGAAGTCGAAATATGCCAAGCCTGAAGAGAAACTCGGCGAAGGCGACCTCGGCTACAAAGTGCCCGCCGAAATTGTCTATCCCAAACTGTTCCACAAATGCGGCCAGTTGTGCGCTGCCCGCGAAGGCGACGAGAGCAATCCGTCACGTGCATCGTCAGCTTCGCAGTTCTATATCGTTACAGGTAAGTTCTTTACCGATAACGAACTGAATAAGATGGAATTAGAGAAAGGCATTAAATTGACGGCCGAACAGCGGGAAGCATACAAGCTGCAAGGCGGGGCGCCGCATTTGGACGGCGCTTATACCGTTTTTGGCGAGGTGGTCAAGGGGATGAAGGTTGTACACAAAATAGAAATGGTGATGACCGACGCCAATGACCGACCGGTTAAAGACGTGAAAATCAAGTATATGAAAATTCTTAAGAAATGAGACTGGCGGTGGTCATAGTGGCGTTTCTTTTGGATTGCTTCGCGGCTCGCGGCGACGGGGAGCATGGGAGTTTTCCGGACTGCTTCGTACCTTGCAATCACGGGGGATTGTTGACGGCTGTCATTTTTTCCGTAAGCGAAAAAGAAGAAGCGAACGCAGTGAAGCAACCTCAAACTGCGGCAGTTGCCGCAAACGACACTATTACAAGGAAACCGAAATTGAAACATATTTTGCCGGAAGGTTACCAGTTCGGCACAGTAGAAGGCGCCGATACGGTGCCTACCGTTTTTCTCGGCGAAGTGCTTGTCTTTCCGCCTATTGTCTTTAAAAACGATAAGGAACGCATCGCCTACACGAAATTAGTACGCGACGTCAAAAAGACGCTGCCCTACGCCAAGTTGGTTTATGAAACGCTGATTGAAACATACGAATACATAGAGACGCTGCCTGACGACAAGGCTAAAGATGCACATCTGAAACGTATGGAGAAAGAACTGTTTAAAGAGTATAAGCCTGAACTAAAGAAACTTACGCTCTCGCAAGGCAAACTTCTAATCAAACTCATTGACCGTGAGTGCCATCAGTCGAGTTATGCTCTGCTGGGGGCTTTTCTGGGGAAGTTTCGCGCCGGATTTTGGAACATCTTTGCTAATATGCTTGGCGCAAGCCTCAAAACAGAGTACGACCCCAAAGGCGAAGACGCCATGACAGAGAGAGTTGTACAACTTGTTGAACATAAGATGATTTGATTTTAGATTTTAGATTTTAGATTTTAGATTTTAGATTTAGTTTGTATTCATCACTCATCACTATGACAATAATCGAACTATTTGAAAAGAGCGTGAAGAAATACGCTGCGAACACCTTCCTATGGGAGAAGAAGACCGACCGGTTTGAACCCATGACGTACAGTGAGACGCGAGAGCAGGTTTACCGCCTCGCCGCAGGGTTGCTTAGCCTCGGCGTGCAGCCGGGCGATAAGATAGCGCTGCTCTCGGAAGGGCGTAACGACTGGATTATCAGCGAACTGGCTATCCTTTACACCGGCGCCGTCAATGTGCCGCTGTCTATCAAACTCGAAGAGAAGAACGACCTCATCTTCCGCCTGAAACACTCCGAGACGCGCTTTATCATCGTCTCGAAGAACCAACTGCGCAA
>JAISTJ010000105.1 GCA_031272655.1 Tannerella sp. | reverse complement strand
GATGAAACATTTTGGGCTTTGGGCGGCGGTGGCGCTGGGCGTCGCCGCGCTCATGGCGTCGTGCGGGGCAAGGAAAAACACCGCTATGAGCCGATTTTATCATTCCCTTAACTCAAAGTATAACATCTATTTCAACGGCAAAACAACCTTCGACGAGGCGCTCAAGTCGCTCAACGAGGGCTACAAGGAGAACTATACCGAGCAGATTGTGATGTTCCCCGTCAGCGGCGTTTATAAGCAGGAGAAGACCTCTGCGGGCGGCGCTTTCGACCGTGCCATAGAGAAGGGCAACAAGGCTATCAAACTGCACTCTATCAAGGACAAACCGCCCCGCCGTCCGGGCTGGCAGAGCGACCCGCGACAGGTCAGGCTGCAGCAACAGGAAGAGTTCAACCCCTTCACCAAGCAGTGCTGGCTGCTCGTGGCGCAAAGCCATTTCTACAACGGCGATTTCCTCAATGCAGCCGTTACATTCTCCTATATAACAAGACATTTCAGCACCGACCCCGCTCTTGTTGCCGAAGCCCGTATATGGCAGGCACGCTGCTATTCGGAACTGAAATGGAATTACGAGGTGAACAACATCCTCAAGAAACTGTCGGAAAGCGGCGTACCGGCTAAACTGCAGAAGGAGTACGACCGCATGTATGCCGACTATCTTATTAAGAATGAGCAGGATTCGCTCGCGCTGCCGTACCTGCAAAGCGCAGTGAAAGCCGAGAAGAACAAACGCCAACGCTCGCGCCAACGTTATCTGCTGGGGCAACTGTATATGAAGACCGGCAATAACGACTTGGCATACAGCACTTTCGGTAAAGTGGCAGGCTCGAACCCGCCTTACGACATAGAGTTCGCCTCGCGCATAAGGCAAACGGAAGTCTTTCCCGGAAACAACTATCAGAAAGTGCTGAAGATGCTTCGCCGCATGTCGAAGAGCGACAAGAACAAGGACTACCTTGACCAGGTCTTTTATGCCATGGGCAACGTCTATATGACCCAACAGGACACCGCAAAGGCTATCGAGGCGTATGCGGAAGGCATTGAGAAAAGCACCCAAAACGGCATGGATAAAGCAATTTGCCAGATACGTCTCGGCGACATATATTTCGAGCAGAAGAAATACATGGAGGCGCAGCCCTGTTTCAGCGGCGCCTTACAGGGTATTCATAAGGAATATAAAGATTATGAGCGCGTTGCACGTCTTTCGGAGACCCTCGACGAGTTGGTGGTGCATTACGAGGCGGTTCACCTGCAGGACAGTCTGCAAACCCTCTCGAAAATGCCTGAAGCAGAGCGTCTTGCAGTAATCGACAAAATCATTGAAGACCTCAAGGAAGCGGAGAAAAAGGCTAAGGAAGAGGCAGAGAAGGAGGAATATCTTGCAAATCAGGCGTCTATGGGGTCTAACCTGTCGAACCGTCCGGGCGCTGCCAACACTATGAACATGCCGACGGCAGGAGCGGCGGCGGGCAGCAATGCGTTCTATTTCTATAACCCACAGACCGTAGCGCAGGGCAAGACGCAGTTTCAGAACAAATGGGGCAAACGCTCGCTTGAAGACAACTGGCGGCGGCGTAACAAGAAGATGGAACTGCTCTTGGAAGAGGGCGACGAGAACGCCGACAGGCAGGGCGCTGAAAGCAGTCTGTCCGCTGCTGACAGCCTCGCTACCGATTCGCTCACCGCTCTCAACGACAGCCTCGCCTCCGACCCCAAAAGCCGAGAGTACTACCTCCAACAGATACCTTTCAGCGAGGACGACCTGTATGCGTCCGACAAGATTATCGAAGACGGCCTCTTCAATATGGGCATGATTTACAAGGACAAACTTGAAGATATAGACTTGACAGTCGAAACTTTCGAGGAACTGGAACGCCGCTTCCCCGATAATGCCTATCGCCTTGATTATTACTACCATACATATCTCATGGCGCTGCGCTTCAAGGATGCCGAACTTGCCGAGCGTTACAAGGCAAAACTGCTTGCCGACTTCCCCGAAAGCGACTATGCCGTGGCTATCTCCGACCCTGATTATGAGTACAATATGCGCATGATGGGGGCGGTGCAGGATTCTATCTATGAGCAAACCTACGAGGCATATTTAGCGGAAGACACTGCGGCTGTGAGACTTAACTATCGCGAGTTCTACTCCAAGTACCCGCTTGCCGAACTGATGCCCAAGTTCATGTTCCTCAACGCCCTGACCTACGTCCAGAGCGGCGACGCCGAGCGTTTTAAGGAAGAACTGACGCTGCTGACGGAGAAGTTCCCCGCCGCCGACGTGTCGGAACTTGCCGCCGAGATGCTAAAAGGCTTGCTGCGAGGGCGTAAACTGATGCAGACGAGTTTCTCGAAGATGACATGGAACATCCGCTTCGGCGCCGACGAGGAAGGTAACGTCAACGCCGCCGATTCTGCCCGCGCTTTCACCACCGAGCAGGAGACACCGCATCGTATGCTGCTGATTTACAGTACCGACAGCCTCGACCGCAACCGACTGCTCTTCACCATCGCGGCATACAACTTCGCCAACTTCCGCATCAAGACCTTCGACCTCGCTTTCGAGCAGCGCGGTTCGCTTACCCTGTTCTTTATCAACGGTTTCAATAATTTCACGGAGGTAATTGAATACTACAAAATGATTTACGGCAAGGGCGGCTATGCGGAGGCGCTCGACCCGCTCGTGTCGTTCTTCCCCATCTCCGACGCCAACTACGACATCCTCGTTCACGGCAAGACCCTCGAAGAATACATGCTTTTCTTCATAGATAACTACGGCGAGCAGGCGCCCGAACTCGTTGAACGCTGGCGCATTCGCGTGGACGCCGACCGCCGTGCGCTCGAAGAAGAAGAAGCGGCAGAGGCAGAGGCAGAGACAGCAAAAGCAGGCGACGAATCATCCCCCACCGACTCCACCCAATCCCTCAATCCCTCAATCCCTCAATCCTCCAATCCCTCAATCCATCAATCCATCAAAACCGAGCCTATAGAGCCGCCAAAGGTCGTAATTACCCCTCCCGCCGCCCCCGCTCAATCCCTCAATCCCTCAATCCTTCAATCCACAGAAGAGGAAGACGCCCGCCCGAAGGCAAAAGGCGAGAACATCTTCCGCAAACTCTTCAAACGTATCAAAGAGACCGATGAATACAAGCAGATAGAGGAAGGCATCAAGACGGCGAAAGAGGTCGCCGCCGCCGTAGCCGAAGACGACGCCCCCGCCGACAGCGCCGCCGCCGCCGAAGCCGCCGCGAAGCCATTAGAGCGCGTGGACGGCGAACTGACCCTCGAACAGATACAGGAGATACGCCGCCAGGAGAACGCAGAGCAGGTACGACAAGATTCCATCGCCAACGCCGCAAAAGTACTCTCCGCCAAAGAAGCCGCCGACCTCAAGAAACAGCAGGCGGCAGAGCGCGAACAGTTGCGCAAACAGCGCGAGAAAGACAACAAGGAACGCCTCCGCCTCAAAGAGAAAGAGCGCAAGCAGCGCGAGAAAGAAAACAAAAAGCGCCAAGCCGAAGAGCGCAAAAAGAAGAAGCAGGAGCAGCAAGCCAAAGAGAAAGCCCGCAAAGCCGCCGCCGCCCAAAAAGAAGCAGAACGCAAAGCCGCCGCTGCCAAGAAAGAAGCAGAACAAAAAGCCGCCGCCAAAGCGAAGAAGCAGAAGACCTGACGGGTTTTTCGACGCCCGTCATTGCGAACGTAGTGAAGCAATCTCAACTAACCCAAATCCTTCACAAATGCCAATAATGAAAACAGCCGCTTGAAATCAAGCGGCCGTTTTTATAAAACGCTCATTACCAAGTAGTAATCCACTCTAAAGCAAAGCGCCAAAAAATCTAAAGCCCGAAAGCCGTGCGGATCTTATTCACAAAGTCAAGTTTCTCCCATGTAAAAAGCTCAACTTCAAGAGTAAGAGGCTTTTCGTAGCGCGAGATGAAAGTTTTTTCCACCTTTTGCGGCGTTCTGCCCACATGACCGTAAGAGGCCGTCTCAAGGTAGATCGGATTACGCAGCTTGAGCCGTTCCTCGATAGCTTTGGGACGCAAATCAAACAGCTCGCCAACCTTACGGGCAATCTCGCCGTCCGAAATTTTCACCTTCGAGCGACCGTAAGTATTAACAAAGATGTTCATAGGTTTGGCAACGCCGATAGCATAAGAAATCTGGACGAGCACTTCGTCGGAAACGCCCGCTGCAACAAGGTTCTTGGCTATATGACGAGCCGCATAAGCCGCCGAACGGTCAACCTTCGACGGGTCTTTGCCCGAGAACGCGCCGCCGCCGTGAGCGCCCTTGCCGCCGTATGTGTCCACGATAATTTTGCGCCCTGTCAAACCCGTGTCGCCATGCGGTCCGCCGATGACAAACTTACCCGTCGGATTGACGTAGAAAGTGATGCTGTCATCAAACAAAGCCTGCACTTTCGCCGGATACTGCGCCTTAACACGAGGTATAAGAACTTTTTTAACATCCTCTGTTATAACACGTTGCATCTCTGCGTCGGCCGCTTCCTGCGAAATGCCGTTTCCTGCGACAACAAACTCGTCATGCTGCGTAGAAAGTACGATTGTATCAATCCGTTTCGGCGTGCCGTCTTCTTCATACTCAATCGTAACCTGACTTTTGGCGTCGGGACGAAGATATGGCATCAACGAAGGCTCGTTTTTGCGGATAGAAGCAAGTTCAAGCAGGAGGCTGTGTGCAAGGTCGAGCGCAAGAGGCATATAGTTGTCGGTTTCATTTGTCGCATAGCCGAACATCATCCCCTGGTCGCCGGCGCCCTGATCATAAGGGTTCTGCCGTTCGACGCCGCGGTTAATATCCTGGCTTTGCTCATGAATAGCCGACAGTATGCCGCATGAGAGAGAATCAAAACGGTACTCGCTTTTTGTGTAACCGATTTGACCGATAACGCGGCGAATAACGTCGGGAGCATCAACGTATGCTTTCGACTTCACTTCGCCGCCCACAACTACCTGACCGGTAGTAACAAACGTTTCAACAGCAACCTTTGAGTCGCTGTCGCGTGCAAGAAATTCGTCTAACAAAGCGTCCGAAATCTGGTCGGCTACTTTGTCGGGGTGTCCCTCAGACACCGATTCGGATGTGAATAAATAACTCATTACTAATAATTTATTTAGTTAAACATTACGTAATGAATCAACGTTGGGAATTGTTTGCCGAAATGGCAGGAATAAAGAGGTATGGTCGTTTTAGCATTTTTTCCTGTGGTTGCAAGCAGTACAAATCTGTCCACGTCAATTCGGGCGCAAAGATAATACTTTTTTTCGGAATATGCGCTTTTTTCGCGTTAAAAATTGTTATTTCGATGGATTGCTTCGTTCCTCGCTTCTTCTTTTTCGCTTGCGGAAAAAAATGACGGGACGGACAAAGTGAAGCAATCCGGCAAATCAGGCAATAAACCTAGATCCGCCGGATTGCTCCGTCCATCAACAATGACGCTATGGTCACTGTTACTTCAATTCAATCTTATCGCTGACTACAAACTCGTTGTTCTCTGCGTCATAAAACTTATACTCCAGAAAACCAAGGCTTTGATCGGGGATGAACTTCATTTTCATGCTATATTTCAGCTTCCATTTCATCATGATCGAAACCACTCCTTTAGAGATATAAGCGAATACATAAGGATGTATATGAAGGTTAAACTGCTTCATACACAGCTTATTAGTTAAAGTGCTGATCTTTTCTTCCAACTCGTCGGTGAAGAGTATTGACGGCTTGGCTTTTCCTGTTCCCATGCAAGTAGGGCATCGTTCCGTAGTCTCGATATCAACTACCGGACGGACGCGCTGCCGAGTGATTTGCATCAATCCGAATTTGCTGAGAGGCAGGATGTTATGACGCGCTCTATCGCGTTTCATCGCCTCTAACACATGTTCGTACAACTTCTGACGATTTCCGGCTTCCGACATATCAATAAAATCAATAACAATAATACCGCCCATATCGCGAAGGCGTAACTGACGAACTATCTCGTCGGCTGCTGCGAGATTAACGTTAAATGAGTTTTCTTCAGGTTCGTTATCCTTATTATTCAGCCTGTTACCGCTATTAACATCTATAACGTGCATTGCTTCCGTATGTTCGATAATCAGATATGAGCCGCTCTTGACGGTAAGCGTCCGTGCGAGCGACGATTTTATCTGCTTCGTTACGGCGAAATGGTCGAAGATAGGCAGTGAGCCGTTGTAACGCTTCACTATATCTTTCTGTTCCGGCGCTATAAGCGTCACATAATCAAGCACATTGTTATAAAAGTCAGAATCATTGATATATATGTGTTCAAAAGTGGGGTTCAGTATGTCGCGCAGCAGGGCGACCACGCGCGAAGTCTCTTCATAAAACAGCGACGGCGACTTTAACTTATTGAGTCTCACTAAGTTATCGTCAAATCGCTTCTTTAAAGTCTTCAGCTCATAGTCGAGTTCTGCCACCCGCTTGCCTTCGGCGGAGGTGCGTACTATGACCCCGAAATTCTTCGGTTTGATGCTTTGAATGAGCTGCCTCAAACGGGCGCGCTCTTCATTTGATTTAATTTTGCCCGACACCGAAATTTTTTCGGTGAAGGGAATCAGCACAATATAGCGTCCGGCAAACGACAATTCGGCTGTCAGACGCGGACCTTTCGTGGAGATGGGTTCTTTGGATATCTGTACCAGCAGGTCTTCTCCTGCCGTCAGCACATCAGCTATCTTTCCGTCTTTGATCAGTTCCGGCAGTATCGGAAGCTTGGAGAAGTTCGCCTTCTTGTCGCCGGACATGATTCTCTTGATGTATTTCTGCTGTGTGTTGAAAGCAAATCCGAGGTCCTGGTAATGCAGGAACGCCTCTTTTTTATAACCCACGTCAATAAACGCAGCATTCAGGCCGGGTAAAAGCTTCTTGACCCTACCCAGATATATATCGCCGACGGCATACGTCTCGTTTCGCGTTTCCTTATGAAACTCAACAAGCACGTTATCTTCCATTACTGCGATGGATACATCTTTCTGCGTTACATCTACTATAATATCACTTACCACTGTAGTACCTTTAAATAGGTTTACAAACAAAAGAACAAACTTAAGTAACGGGTCTTAATTAAGCTTGTTCTTTTTGTCAACTTCTTCAGAATTAGACACTTATTTCTTCTTATGTCTGTTCTTCTTCAGTCTTTTCTTACGCTTGTGCGTTGACATTTTGTGTCTTTTTCTTTTTTTACCGCTTGGCATAATAAATCTGTTTTAGAGGTTGTCATTTTTTCTTCTTAGCTTTTGCCTTACCTGCAATTGATTCAAGGAACACTTTTGACGGTTTGAACGCCGGAATCTCATGCGCCGGAATTGTAATCGTAGTGTTCTTTGAAATGTTACGGGCTTTCTTCTCAGCTCTCTTCTTAATGATGAAGCTTCCGAAACCTCTTAAATAAACGTTCTCACCATCTTTCAATGATTTCTTGATGGTCTCCATGTAGGATGTAACGACGGATAAAATCTCCGATTTGTCCACGCCAGTGCTCTTGGAAATCTGGCTAATAAGTTCTGCTTTTGTCATATCACATAAAATTTAAAAAATGAATAAATTGTTCTATTTTGAGCTGCAAATATACAACCTTTTCATTGATAATCAAAAAAAAATCGAATTTTTTTTCAAAAAAAATGCATTTTCCCCCCAAAAACCCGTTTTTTAAGTTTTTTTTTGAGTTTCAAAGTGATTTTTTTTCGTGTTTTTTTTAAAAAAATTTTGCGGTCTCGAAAAGTTGTCTTACATTTGTACACTGTTTTTCATTCAAAATTTTTAAAATCATGTCATTAAACAAAGTTATTTTAATCGGAAACGTCGGAAAAGACCCCGATGTACGCTACTTCGACAACAACAAAGCAGTAGCAAACTTCACGCTCGCCACTAACGAACGCGGGTACACGCTCCAGGACGGGACGGAAATTCCCGAAAGAACCGAATGGCACAACATCGTGGTACGCCGCGACAGGGTGCAGTTCGTCGAAAAATGGGTCAAAAAAGGCTCCGGACTTTATATTGAAGGCAAACTACGCTCGCGCAACTATGACGATAAAGACGGCGTAAAGCGCTATATCACAGAGATTATTGCAGACAGGGTTGAGTTTTATTCCGCAGGGACGCGTCCCGAAGGTGAAGCTGCCAAGCAACAGCCTCAACCCCCAACAGTTGCGCCGACGCAGCAACCGACACCGCCGCCCGAAGCGATTCCGCCCGCTCCCGAACCTGTTGACGATCTTCCATTTTAATCTGTAAGCATCTTGGAATCAGACGATTACTTTTCGTTTTGCCTGCTGCAAATTTTCCCTGCCGTTTCTTCCGGCATCTTTGTAGCAGTGTGCCTTGCAGCATTAGCGTTGCTCGTCATCGTTTCGTGGGTCTCCGCCGCCGAACATGCTTTATCATCCCTTACTCAGGATGATATGAGCCATATTGAAGACAGCGACTCAAAACGCGACCGCACGGTGGAATACCTCTCGGATCATATCCGGCTGATGAACGCCTCGTGCCGGATGTTCCGCGCCATCGTACTCATCACTGTTACAGCCCTCTTCTTCCCGTTGTTCGCCATGCTTTTTACATGGTGGCGGACGCCATCGCTCTATCTTGTCTCATTCGCCGGCGCAGCTTTTCTGTGGTATATTTTCAGCGGACTTGCGCCCAAAATGTTCCGGAGCGACAATATTAGCGCCGCCCGCACTGCCGCGCCAATGCTCAGTTTTATCACCAAAACATTCGCTCCCTTTGTAAGGATTTCTTTCCTGCCGGTCGAAAGCGCTGAAACTGAGCCTTCCCGCAAAAATCAGGCGCCGCTCGCCAACGATGCGCCGGCAGATATGTATGAAGAAAAAGAGATGCTCGAAGAAATCATCCATTTCTACAACAAGAAAGCGAATGAGATAATGACGCCGCGCACCGACTTGGTTATGCTCAGTCAGAAAGATTCTATTAATGAGGTAGTTAACACCATTGTCGAATCCGGATACTCACGCTTGCCGGTCTATAAGGATAATGAAGACGATGTGCGCGGGGTGCTGTTCGTTAAGGACATTATCCCCGCCCTCAACAGCCACAAAGACTTTGAGTGGCAGTCGCTTATCCGCGAGCCGTTTTATGTCCCCGAATCGAAGAAGATTTATGACCTGCTTAACGAACTGCGCGCCAACAAGACGCATATCGCTATCGTTGTGGACGAATTCGGCTGCACTTCCGGCGTCGTTACAATGGAAGATATCATAGAGGAGATAATCGGCGATATATCAGACGAATACGATGAAGACGAGCATTCGTTTATGGCGCTGCCAGACGGCAGTTATATCTTCGAGGGCAAGACGCAACTGAACGACTTTTTCCGCGAGACGGGCATCCCGTCGTCTGACTTCAATGACCTGACCGACGAAGCCGAGACGCTGACAGGGCTGATGCTCGCTATCACGGGAGCGTTGCCTCACCGCCGCGATGTCATTGATTACCGCAACTACCGCTTCCGCATACTCGAAGCCGACGACCGCCGCCTGCTAAAGATAAAATTCAGCATCATCAACAGCGAAAAAAACAACTGATGCCCCTCGCCCTCACCTTAAAAAAGCCGCTTATCGGCGTTTGGAAGATTGACGAATCTTGGCAGGAATTGTTGTCTCAAATCCGCTTTAAAGAGCTTATTATCAATGAGTTATCTACAATAAAATCCGAAACTCGCAGGCAGGAATGGCTCGCCGTAAGGTTGCTAACGGAAACTATTGCATGCGTGCGCGCGAACATTATATATAATAAAGATGGGGCGCCGGTTTTGGCTGACAGTCATTTACATATCAGCATTTCCCATACCAAAGGCTTTGCTGCAGTGATACTTACCGAAACGCCCGCGCCGGGTATTGATATCGAATATCATTCCCCACGCGCTTACCGCCTCCGCGAACGGTTCTTAAACGAGCAAGAACAAACAATAACAAACAAACAAAAACAACCAAAAACAAAAGAAAACAAAGAAATGGATTTTGCCACCCTCCTGTGGTGCGCCAAAGAAACCGCCTTCAAAGCCCTTGGGCATCAGGAAGTGGACTTCAAAGAACATCTTCATGTCATCCCTTTCCTCCCAGCCGATGAAGGTTCATTCATGCTCGAAGAAACGAAAACCCCATACAATCAAGTCTTTAACATAAACTACAAAATAACAGAAGATTACATACTGACGTGGAAAGAATAACAGTAACACTCGGCAAAACAGGGCTGAAAGTCAATAAGAACGGCTTCGGAGCGCTTCCCATACAACGCATTTCCGAAGCGGAAGCTATCAGGCTGCTGCACAAAGCCTTTGATGGCGGTATCAACTTCTATGATACGGCAAGATTTTATACCGACAGCGAGGTCAAACTCGGCAAAGCTTTCGGCGGCGACATGCGCCAAAAAGTTATAATAGCCTCAAAATCAATGGCTCGCAATGTAACAGATTTTCATAAAGACCTTGAGACGACGCTCAGAAACCTGCAAACCGATTACCTTGACCTGTATCAGTTTCACAATCCGCCCTTCTGTCCGCTTCCCGATGGGGAAGATGGACTGTATAACGCTATGACAGAGGCAGTTAATAAAGGTCAAGTGCGTCATTTCGGCATTACCAACCACAGTATAGCCGTTGCCCGCCAAGCTATAGACAGCGGACTGTTCGCCACGTTGCAGTTCCCTTTCAATTACCTGTCAGGCGACAAAGAACTCGAATTAGTGCATAAATGCAAGGCTGCCGATATGGGATTCATCGCAATGAAATCGCTCTCCGGCGGACTGATAACGAATTCCGAAGCCGCTTATGCGTTCCTTGCCGGATACGATAACGTGCTGCCTATCTGGGGAATACAGAAAGAAAAAGAGTTGGATGAGTTTCTCGAATACATAGACAATCCTCCCGTGATGACCGAAAAGATAAAAAAATTCATAAACACTGAGCGTCAGGAACTTGCAGGCGAGTTTTGCCGCGGTTGCGGTTACTGCCTGCCCTGCCCCGCAGGGATAGAGATTTACACCTGCGCCCGCATGTCGCTGTTGCTGCGCCGTTCGCCGTCGGAATTTCAACTGACGCCCGAAGTGCAGGCAAAGATGCGCAAGATAGAAGACTGCACCCAATGCCATTCATGCAGCGCCCGCTGCCCATACAATCTCGACACTCCGAAACTGCTGCGCAAAAACTACGATGACTACCTGACATGGCTGTAAATTTACATGTACTTTTACCTGTAAAAATCCCCCCTTTGAACGCGCACTACATCGCCAAAAGCCGACATCTTGGAAAGGCTCATCTTCAATGAGTTACCCGCTATTGCATATACAATCGGCTTATTTTTAACGTTTTCCTCGTGAAATCTTATTACATCATTGATATTCAACTCCTTAATCCTGTTCACAACATAAATGTTAGGATCGGCGTCGAAACCAATCTGGCGGTAACGGGATATTTTCACGGAAATATCCCTGAATGAAGGATACTCGTTATTTATCTGGCTTATAATGCTTTGAATAACAGGATCAATCTTTTCGGGATGAGCGGGCATACGGCGGATAAGCGTCTCCAAAACGCTCATCGCATCGGTGGTCTTGTCGCTTTGCGTGGACAGGAAAGTAATGAACTGTGCAGGCTTGTCGTTAAGGCAGAAAGGCGGCATCTGGATCCCGCCCGAAGTGTGATAGGCATAAGAGCGGAACTCCCTGATTTCCTGAAAGATAAGCGACGACATTCCGCCTCCGAAATACTCCGAGAAAAGCCGCGCAAGGCATCTCTCTTCAGGCGTTGGCAAGGGATTGGCAAGCTGGTAGCTGTAAACGATGTTTTGCGCCACATCGCGAATGTCGTACAGGAATATCAGCGGGCGGTCATATACAATCGGCTCGCGCCAAACGGGGATATGCGTATCGGTCGTGATATTATCAAGCGGAATGCGTTTGCGGATAATTTCTTCAACGGAAGGAGCCTCCAAAGAGCCGCAATAGTGAAAATTGCACTTCACGCGGCGCACTGCGGCAAACAGTTCAAGCAGCTCGTCGCCGTTCATCCTCTTCATGCTTCGTAACGACGGCTTCTGCAAATATTGCGACAGGGAGCCGTACCTGACATACTCAAACAGCGCTTCGGCCAAGTTATGGGTTGATTTGAAGAAAGCCTTCTCGCCGACCCGCGCATCGTCAAGCACGCTGCGGAATTTTTTTTTGTCGTTACGCACATTGGTCAGGAACTCGTTGATAATGACCATCGTTTCGTCCAAATATTTATCAAAACCGCTGATATTCACCATGAAATAGTTGTCATTAGCTTCAAAAAGCAGTGAAGCGCCAAGCCTCTGCAGTCGGGTGCGGTATTCATTAAACGAATATTTATCCGTACCGAGAAGCGAAAGATAGCTTGCGAGAATCTTAAGTTCTGGCTTTTCGAGCGTGCCGATGCAGTACGACATTTTGAGCGTGAAGATAGTATTCACCGGATTGCGGGCGAGGTAGAGCGTGGCAAGCGGTTTCAACGGAATAGTCTGTATATCATGCTCAAAATCAAGCGTTCTGGGAATGGCTTTCTCAACAGGCAGCTTCTCAAGGCGGGCGGCAAACTTTGAAGCGGAATCCGTATGCTTCGGTTTCAAGGGCGCAAAATTGGGTTTGGGAAGATACTCCTTAGGATATTTTCCAGTCTTCTTGCTGATGAATATGTAATTGTTAGTCAGATACTTATTCGCTATTTTAACGACATCTTCCTTCGTAAGCGCTTCCGTTCGCCGCAGCTCGTTGATATACGAATCCCAAGTTATACCCTGCGTCAGCAAGCGGAGCATCTTTTGGCTGCGCGAATCAATATCTTCAAGCTCGGTTATCTGTTGCCGCAACTGTTCCTGCTTGATGCTTTCAAACATCTCGTCGGAAAAATCGCCGTTGCGGACGCGGTTTATCTCTTTCAACACCAACCGCTCGGCTTGCTTGTAGGACTGTATCATCAATCTCGGCAGGATGATGAAGCCGAGCATCCCTGCTTCGTTGAGCGACTCGCCGCCCGCCATGGCGCTCATCAGTTTGCGTTGCACCATCAGACGGTCTAAATAGCCTGTGCCGTTGGGATTGTTGAGTATGGCAATCGCGATGTTGAGCGCCGCCTGATCGGGATGGTTGGCGGGGGCGCCCCTGAAACCCATTGCCATAACCCGCATCAGCGGCACGGGAATCTTCACGGTGTGTTTCTCGCGTCCCCTGAACGGCGGGATGTTTATCTTGTATTTTGTAGGTTTTTCGCCTTTCGGAATCTTGGTGAACGTCCGCGAAAGCACGCTCAGCGCCTTTTCGGTCTCAAAATCGCCGCACAGCAGCAATCCCATATTGCACGCCACATAATACTTCTCGAAGAAGCGGCGCATCTCCGACAGGCGCGGATTCTTCAGGTTTTCGGCACTGCCGATAACGGGGTAAGCGTACGGATGAGGATGGAAATACAGCTCAAAAGCCCGTTCCATAGCTTGATTGAACATCATGTCGTCGGTGCGGGTCTTTTCCTCGTAAACAGTTTCAAGCTCCGACTGGAACATCCTGAAAACGGGGTTGATAAGCCGTTCGGAGTTGAGTTCAGCCCAATGTTCAAGGTACTGGGGCGCGAAAATGTTGTGGTAAACGGTAAAGTCGTAGGATGTACCCGCATTCAGGTTGGTGCCGCCGTACTTGCTGATAAGCTTGTCAAACTCGTTGGGAATGACATAGTCAGCCGCAAGCACGCTCAAGTCGTTGATCTCCTTTTGGATCTCGGCTCGGCGCACTTCACTTTTCGTCTCTGCAAGCAGGTCGTATTTCTCCGCAATCTGGTCGAGGAACACCTTCTCGGCGGCATAATCCACTGTACCGATATTCTCCGTCCCTTTGAACATGATATGTTCAAAATAATGAGCGATACCGGTATTCGGACTGTCCTTCGAGCCTGCATTCACCACAATTGCGCCAAAAACCTTAGGCTGATTATGGTCTTCATTCAACCATACAGTCAGGCCGTTTTCGAGAACATACTCTTGGACTTTTGCAGATACGGGCAAATTCTTTTCCTGAGAAAGCGAGTGTATCATCCCTACGTTCATTTCGAGGGCAAATATAGAAAACACTTTCAGATTCGCAAGAAAAATTTAAACTTTTTTTTCAAAACATGCGGTATTATGTACAAATCATTTTGCAAAAATGCTCAAAGTACTTGATAATAAGTACGAAGACGAAAATGACACTTTTATTTCGCCTTCGTCGGTCGCTTCTACGTATGCAATCATGCGTCCGCGAAATGCTCGTTGCATAGGATCGCGATAGTTTCCCATGTCTGTATTATCACCTGCTTCCAAGCCAAGAAGTTTGCCGGGTCCTTCCACTCGACACAGGATGTTATTATCGGCAAGCGCAGCCGGAACGCCGTTTAGGTCAAGCAGTTGCACTTCAATCTGCGCTACTCCGCGGTTCTTGCATATTTCAGAGCTGTATGCTTTGAGTACTATTTGTGTGGGCGTCTGCGAGGTCTGAATTTTATAAGTACATGTTTCTTTTCCATCAGCGTCATAGCCTTTTACACTCAGAACGCCTGCTTTATAGGGCACGTCCCAAGATATTATGCCGGTCTCGTCATTATAATCTTGACTATCACCAACAGGCTGATTATTAAGATATAATTGTACTTTTCTTGCATTGGTATAACATACAACGCGGATGGTTTGTCCATCTTCATAGTTCCAAACAGGCCATGCATCCATTGAGGGCTGCTGGTTGCGCCCGCCACCCCATGGGATATATGTGCCGAGATAAATCACCGGATCTTCACTCCAGAGGGCTTTACGAAACATGCCACGTGGTTTGATAAATCCGGCAAAGTCAAGTAATCCTGAGTAGAAACCGCGAGCAGGCCAAACGCCCGATTCGCCGAGATAGTCTATACCCGTCCAAAGAAACTGCCCGAAAATATGCTCATTGTCGCGCACTGCTTTCCATGCCGCCATGTCGTGACGGTTTTCACTGCCATAAATTATTCGTTTAGGATAGGTTTTATGATCTGATTCATAACGGTCTTCAGTATAATTATATCCGGTAATATCCAGAACATAAGGATATTCTGTTTCGTTAGACATAGCTACACCTGCTAAACCTGCTGTTACAGGTCGCGATTTATCAAGCGCTTTAATAACTCCGGCAAGTCGCTTTGCAATTCCGCCAAGTCGGTTGGCGTCAGGGGCGTCCTTTTTATAGCCTCCGAATGCCTTTTGGGTAAATCCCGAATTACCGCCATCGAGTACCGGATGGGTATATGGATCATTGGGATAATCTACTTCGTTTCCAATACTCCACGCAAAAAGCGAAGGATGGTTGCGATCCCTTTTGACGCCGTCGGCAAGGTCATGACTGCTCCATTGGTTGAAATAATCGGCGGCGCCGTCAAATCCTGGCTCGCCAACATTCCATCCATGTACCCACTTACGCTTCGGAAACTCCCATTCGTCGAAAACCTCATCCATAACAAGCAGTCCGAGTTCATCGCACAACTCATAAACGTCAGGATTGTGAAGGTTATGCGTCAGTCGTATCGCATTACAGCCCAACGACTTGAGTGTTTTTAGGCGGCGTTCCCATACTTCTCTCGGAACGGCAGCGCCAAGAACTCCTGCATCATGATGGATACATAACCCTTTCATTTTATGCCATTTTCCGTTTAATGCAAATCCTTTGTCCGGATCGAAAGTAAACTGTCTTAAACCGGTTTGAACGGTTGATTCGTCAATGACATTGCCGTTTTGAGTAAGAATTGTTTTGACTGTATATAGGTATGGGGTTTCGAGACTCCATAGATGAGGCTTTTGAATTTTTAGCAAGAATTTCTTAGAAAATGCCTCACTTGTGGGTGCTGTAGAGAGGGTTTCTTTTTTTGATGCAACAGTTTTTCCCTCTTTATCAACAAGTTGCACTTCAACCTTAACAAGGTTTGATGAGATAGCTTCACTACTTTCGCTATGACGGGAGTTATTCTCCTTGTTAAGATTTGAGTTTTCAACCTCCACTTCCACAACTAACTCGGCAGATTTTTCCGACGCCGTCTTAGTATATGCAAAAACGCCCCAAGGCGAGATATGAACCGGATTAGCGGTTATCAACCACACATTGCGGTATATCCCCGACCCGTTGTACCATCGCGAATCGGCAAAACGCGAGTGGTCAACACGGACAGTCAACTCGTTGGATCCACCAAAATTAATGTATGGCGTCATATCATAAAGAAATGACACATAGCCATTTGGGCGTTTTCCAAGCAGACGTCCGTTAATATATACCTCGCTTCTATTTTGCACTCCTTCAAAATAGACATAAACCTTCTTACCTTCAAGCGAAGCAGGTATGTCAAGATTTTTCCGGTACCAACCTATACCGCCCGGCAGGTAGCCTGTACAAGCGGCAAGCGAAGGATTAAGCGTCCCCTCCACACCCCAGTCATGAGGGATATTAACAAGCCGCCACGGACTTCTCGGGACATTGCCAAAAGGCGGAAAAGCAGCCTCAGAAGCGGCAGGAGCGTCAAAAGGCGCATTATCTCCCAGAAAAAATTCCCATTTCTCATTAATTTTCTGCGCTTTACCGAAAGTAACCTGCGCATTAATACTGACCGAAATCGAAACAAAAAACAAACTGCAAAGTAAATATTTCATAGTAATAACTTATTTTTTAATATGGCGTCTGATTGTCGAATCTATTACTAACAAGAATAATGCGATAAGCATTGTAAAAAAACTGATATGCCACGATGGGGAATGGAAAATCTCTGTCTTTAAGCCTGTTAAAGACAATTTCGGGAACGATATGGCGGATAACGACATATCAGGGAATGGGATTTCGATTTCAAGGTATTTCAGGACGAAAACACAAACTGCTATCATGGCGGCTGCGCCAAGCGAATAGCAGGCGCACTCGCGAATCTTGCAAAGTTTGGCATGCAACAATGCCTTGCGACGGACTTTCTCCATCACACGGTCGTTGAAGCCTTCCGATAGCTGTTCGTCGGGCATCGCGACAAAAAGCTGTCTAAGCATCTCATTATCAGTCATATATTATCCTCCATTGTTTTAATCTTTGTCAATAATTTTTTTCTTATCCTGAATATCCTTGTTTTGACGTTCACTTCGGACATCCCTGTTACTGAGGCAATTTCGTTCATCGGCAGGTTGTCTTTGTAAAACATCATTATCAGCGCCCGGTCGTCGCCGGAGAGCATTTTCAACGCTTGTTGCAGATACTCAAGGCGGGCGTTTTGCAAATCCTCTTCCCACGAACCTTCGCTTTCTTCGTCGGCAATCTCCGGCAGCGTACCTTCCTCAATATAAGACACTTCGCGCTTTTGTTTGCGGGTCGCCGAAACAGCAATATTGTATGCAATCCGGTAAAGCCATGTTGAAAAAGCGCTGTCGCCGTGAAACGACCGTAGCGATTTGAAAACTTTCATAAACGTATCCTGCGTCAACTCTTCCGCATCCTCACGATTACCGACAATCCTGACTATCAACGAGAAGACCTGCTTGCTGTACTTTTCCACGATGGACGCAAAGCAATCGGTTTCTCCTTTCAACAGTTTTTCTATATAGAAGTTGTCGAGTCGTCTTTCCATATATTTTTAGACGCAGAAAAACGGAAAAGGTTACAGTTGCTTCCCACCGCACGCCGCAAAAAGACAAAATCGCTTACAGTCCGCGATGTTTAAGTAATGGCGCTATATCCGGTTGACGTCCGCGAAACTCTGCAAAGATTTTTTCAAGGTCTTCGCTATTGCCTTTTGAAAGTATCATATTGCGAAAACGTTGACCGTTGGCACGTGTCAAGCCGCCATTCTCCTCAAACCATGAATAGGCGTCGGTATCAAGCATCTCAGCCCATAGATAAGCGTAATAGCCTGCTGCATAGCCATGCCCCCAAATATGTAGAAAATATGTCGAACGATAACGGGGTGGTACTTCGCCAAGATTTAATCCGGTACGTGAAAGCGCCTCTTTTTCAAACTCTAACGGGTCAGCTACCGTTTCCCCCTCTTTCAAATTATGCCATTCCATATCAAGTAAAGCAGCTTCAAGCAATTCAGTAAGCATATATCCCTGATTGAAAGTTGTCGTTTTACGCAGTTTATCTGCAAGTTCAGTCGGCATCGGCTCGCCTGTCTCATAGTGTACGGCATATTTTCCAAACACTTCCGGGTTAAGCGACCAGTGCTCGTTTATTTGAGAGGGCAACTCCACAAAGTCGCGGGAAACGTTGGTTCCGGACAGACTTGGATACTTCTGGTTTGCGAAAAAACCATGCAGGGCATGCCCAAACTCATGAAACATCGTTTCTACATCATCAAAACTAATCAATGCAGGTTGTCCGGGCGCCGGTTTGACAAAATTGCATACATTGTAGATAACAGGCTTATTACCAAGAAGATGTGATTGTTCGACAAGATTGCCCATCCATGCGCCGCCCGATTTGTTATCCCGCTTAAAATAATCACAGTAAAACAGACCTATTGCCTCGCCGTTTTCTTCGAATAACTCAAAAACTCGTACATCTTCCTGATATACAGGTATATCTTTGCGCTCTTTAAATGTTATGCCATACAGACGGTTAGCTGCATAAAAGATACCGTTATGCAAAACATTGTCTAACAGCAGGTATGGCTTTAATTGATTATCGTCTAAGGCGAAATCAGCCTGTCTGACCTGCTCTGAGTATAAGTTCCAATCCCAAGCTTCGAGTTTGAAATTATCGCCTGATTTATTGATAAACTCCTGAATACGTGCAGCTTCACGTTTAGCCTTTTCGACTGCGCCGGGAGCTAATTTGTTTAAAAAGCTCAGCGCCGCTTCAGGCGTCTTTGCCATCTGGTCTTGCAAGTTCCACTCGGCATAGTTCTTAAATCCAAGTATCTTAGCTTGTTTAGCGCGAATTTCGGCTATACGAGTAATTATTTGACGGGTATCATTGTCGTCGCCCTTTTCTGCACGCGACCATGCGCGACGAAACAGTTCTTCACGCACCTGTCGGTTTTTAAGTGACTGAAGCAACGGCTGTTGGGTTGTGTTTTGTATCGTAATGAGATATTGACCTTTTTTATCGTTGTTTTCGGCGTTCTGGGCAAGGTTTTTTATATCCGCTTCCGATAGTCCGTCAAGTTTTGTTGCATCATCGGTAGTCCACGCCGCCGCTTTTGCAGCAGCAAGCAGTCTGTTCGCAAAACGTGTACATAACGTTGCCTCTTCTTCGTTTAGAGCCTTCAACTCTTCTTTTTGAGCGCCGCTAACATTTGCTCCGCGAAGTACAAAACGATTGTAGCACACTTCCGTTAAACGCTTGGATTCGGCGTCTAATCCGGCCTTGTCGCGGTTCTCATAGACCGCTTTTACACGGGCAAAAAGTTTGTCGTTAAGGTAAACTGCGTCGGAAAGAGATGCTAATTTGGGAGATAACTCTTCCTCCAAAGCCTGAATTTCAGGGTTTGTATTTGCCCCCGCGAGCAGTCCGAAGACGCTGTATGCACGGTTGAGAGTCTGACCGGCTTTCTCTAACGCTTCAAGCGTGTTGGCAAACGTTGCCGCTTCCTTATTTTCGGCTATCTTTTTTACCTCGGCGAGGTTCTCTGCAATTCCCGCTTCAATAGCGGGCTTGAAATGTTCAATGCTGATTTTGGCAAAGTCGGGCGCACCGTAAGGAAGCCCGCTCTGTTGCATCAGTGGGTTGTTGTCCATATCTTTACTTCTTTTTTCAGGCGTACATGCGTATATTAACGCTATTGTACTGATTATTAAAATATTAGTCTTCATATATAGAAAATTTTATCTTACATACTTGTGTGCAAAGATAACTCTTCTTTTCGGATTTTTGACGAAAAGTGTAACCTTTTTTTGAAAGTTGCGTCAAAAGTGCAGATATGTTAAATTTTAAACAGTAAAAAATTATGAATTTTCTTGAAGCGCCCCTTGTTTTGGGCATTATTGGTTACTTCACCTATATGGTGTTCGAGTTGTTCGCCCGCAAAAGCGAGCGACTGAAAATTATTGAGAAGATGGGCGAAAATTTTTCTCCCATAGACACTTCCGCTCTCAGTTCGCAGTTTTCATCACTGCTTCCGTCTTTCCCGAAAAAATCGTTCACCTCCCTCAGGTTCGGATCGTTACTGTCAGGGCTTGGGTTAGGACTTTTAATCGGGGTGTTCTTAGTTGTTTATTTTAAAAACTGCTACCACGAGAACAGTTATGAATTGACTTCAATTTGCTACACAGCCTCACTGTTGCTGTTCGGCGGATTGGGACTTATCATCTCTTATATCCTTGAGAAAAAAGAGCAGAAGAAGGAGTGAATCGCCTACTTGTTTCGCTCAAAAAAATCGTTGAGCACACCCGTTGAGGTGTCTTTGAAAAGGACTGTTTTGTTCTTGTCAAGCAGGTAAAGCGTTGGTATGGCTTTGAGATCGTATATTTCTTTCTCTCTGACAGCCAGCGCTTTATCGTATCCATTAATCCATGTCGCAGGGACATCTTTCATCTTGTCATACCATTCCTTAAGCTCTTTGTCGGGATAAACGGCAAGGATTTTCAACCTGCCCGCACTTACAGCCGCCGTTATTGATGCGGAGTTTTTCAACGTCTCAATGGTGTTCTGGCATTCTTTGCAACCCGGATTGTAGAACATCAGGATTAAAAACTCGGCTGAAATGTCATACAAGTTGCCAGTTTTGCCGGAGACCATCGTATAAACCACATTGTTCGCCTTTGAACCGACGCGGTTGCGGTAAGCAAGCTCCAACAGGTGTTTGGGGCGAATCTTCAACGTCTCATTGATCTTCGGCGACTCCACAACCTGCTCAAGGAAAGGAATAAAAAGCTCGTCGTTGCGCATGGGCGAGTTAGGCTCGTAGAGGTAGTGCTCCGCCTGACGGAAGAAGTAATTGTACATCACAATGTCCGCTTCGGCTTCCGTCATAAGCTTCTTCACAGCCTGAAACGCCTTGTCCTGGGTAGAATGCGGCAAAACGGCGAGGAAATCAACGAACGCCTGCTCGGTCATCTTTGAATGGCAGTACATTGTGTCCCGAAAATCAAACTTGTCCCAGAAATGATTTGCAAGATAGCTCGCAACTTCCTGAGGATTAGACATAAATGCCGGAGCTGTAGGGCGCTCAATCGGCTTAAGCGCCGCAGGCGCTGTTTCAGCCTGCGATTTTTTTTCCTGCGATGTGCATCCCGCAATCAGTAACGACAGGAATAAAACTGTTAATACTCTCATAATCATATTATTATTAATTTTACCATTGTTCAAAAAACCAGATCGAAGTGATCAGTCCGGCAAAAGCCAATGCTATTATCACTGAGCCTACTATCTTGTTCATAATCTTTAATCCCCTGATATTAAACCAACTGCGCATCAGGGAAATGACAAAAGTGATGAACAGCCACCAGATGATTGCTCCGGAAAACACCCCCGTCAGCCCTGCAATAGTCATCCGGACAGAGTGTTCGGGCAGCATAAATCCGAACTGCGCATAAAGCCCAATAAACAAAAAAACTATCAGCATATTGCTGAAAGTCAGCAAGAAAGCCGTAACAATATCCTGAACTAAAGTCTGTTTCACCTCCTGATTAGGTTGGAGGCTTTTAACAGGGTTGCTCCTGAAAATAAAATAGCCGAACACTATAATCACGATGCTGCCGATGATTTGCAGCGGCCGCTGGTGTGCTTCTACAAAATTGACTACCAAGCCCATAAAGAGGCTTGTCGCGATGGCATAAAGCAGGTCGGAGAACGCGGCGCCGAGACCGGATACAAATCCGGACAGTTGCCCTTTTGCAAGCGTGCGCTGCACGCAGAGCATCCCGATCGGCCCCATAGGCGACGAGACTAATATACCTATAATCAACCCTTTATAAAATTGTTCCAGCATTTACTTTTAACGCTTCAAGTGATATTTTCGTTTTAGCGCGGGCTTCTTCTATTGTCTCGCCTCTTGCGAGCAACACCCCCATGCGGCGATGTCCATGCACTTCGGGCTTGCCGAACAGGCGTATCTGTGTGTCGGGTTGCATCAAAGCGCCGTCAATATTGCCGAACTTCAACTCCGTTGAGTCGCCTTCCACTACGATAGCGCGTGAAGCCGACGGCCCGTGCTGCGCAATGTTCGGTATCGGCAATCCGAGAACGGCGCGGGCATGAAGCGCAAATTGCGACATATCCTGCGAAATCATCGTTACCATGCCTGTATCATGCGGACGGGGCGACACTTCACTGAACAAAACCTCATCGCCGCGAACAAACAACTCCACGCCGAAAATCCCCCTGCCACCAAGAGCGTCGGTTATTTTCAGCGCTATATCGCGGGCTTTATCCTTGACTTCTTCCTTCATCGGCTGCGGCTGCCACGACTCGCGGTAGTCGCCGTTAATCTGCAAATGTCCCACAGGCTCAAGAAACGACGTACCGCCCGCATGACGCACCGTCAGCTGCGTTATCTCGTAGTCAAACCTCACAAAAGTTTCAACTATAACCTTTCCTGCACCAGCACGACCGCCTTCCTGTGCGTACGCCCACGCTTTGGGGATGTCGTCAATGGTGCGCACAACGCTCTGGCCATGCCCCGACGAACTCATTATTGGCTTCACCACACAAGGCGTGCCAACCTCGCCGACAGCAATACGAAACTCCGCTTCGGTAGCGGCAAAACGATAATGCGACGTCTTCAAACCAAGCTCTTCAGCCGCAAGCCGACGGATTCCCTCACGGTTCATCGTCAAATAGGTCGCTTTGGCTGTCGGGATAACCGTATATCCCTCATTTTCAAGCTCCATCAGCGTTTGAGTAGCTATCGCCTCCACCTCCGGAACGATATAATCGGGACGTTCTTTTTCGATTATCTCCCTCAACTTCTCGCCGTCAAGCATCGAAACCACATACGAACGATGCGCCACCTGCATTGCAGGCGCATTGGCATAACGATCAACCGCAACAACTTCCACCCCATAGCGCTGCAACTCTATCACAAATTCCTTTCCCAATTCGCCCGACCCGCACAGTACCACTTTCTTTGCGGTTGGGCTTAAAGGAGTTCCTATTTCTATCATAATTTAAAGTTTTTCAGGCGACAAAATTACATGAAATTTTTTAATCTGCAAATATTTGAGTTAAGATATTAATCTTTCACAACCATTTTACATTGGAGTTTTTTTACAAGTTTCTTTTAGTTTCTCGTTGTTTCTTGTTGTTTCGGAAAAACAAGGAAAAACACCTCAAATACTCATAGCTGCAGCTCTGATTCTACAGAGTTTACGGAGGAGCGGTGCGAGGCTGTTTAAGGGTAGCATGTTGGCGCCGTCGGATTTGGCTTCGGATGGATTGGGGTGGGTCTCAACGAAGAGTCCGTCGCTGCCAACCGCAACCGCCGCCTTTGCGATGGTCTCTATCATTTCGGGCAGCCCGCCGGACACGCCTGACGCTTGATTTGGTTGCTGCAACGAGTGGGTGATGTCGGTAATGACCGGATAACCAAAGGATTGCATCTTGGGGATGCCTCTAAAGTCCACAATAAGGTCGCTGTAGCCGAAAGTTGTGCCGCGCTCGGTCAGCATGACCTGCTGATTACCGGCGTCTATGACCTTCTGCGCCGCAAAACGCATAGCTTCGGGCGCAAGAAACTGACCTTTTTTTATATTGACGATTTTGCCGGTCTTGGCGGCTGCCACGAGCAGGTCGGTCTGACGGCACAGGAACGCCGGTATCTGAAGCACGTCAACGTACTCGGCAGCGACGGCGGCTTCCGTCGTCTCGTGAATGTCGGTAACCGTCGGCACACCGAAAGTTTCGCGCACCTTGCGCAGAATCTTCAGCGCCCGCTCGTCGCCTATGCCGGTGAACGAATCTATACGCGAGCGGTTCGCCTTGCGATATGAGCCTTTGAAGATGAATGGAATTGATAGCTCGTCTGTAATCTTCAGTATTGTTTCGGCTATTTCCATAGCCATCTTCTCGCCTTCAATGACGCACGGTCCCGCAAGAAGAAAGAATCTATCCGTTTTCTCCAAATCCTTAATTATCATATTTTTATCTCTTAATTCTTAATTCTTATCTCTTAATTTTCAATTCCACTTCTTGCACCTTCTCTTCCGCCGTCATCGCCGCGTCGAGCCAGTGAATACGAAACCCGCGCCGTTCCATGCCGCGAAACCACGTCATCTGGCGCTTGGCG
>JAISTJ010000081.1 GCA_031272655.1 Tannerella sp. | reverse complement strand
ATGAACGAACAAATACGACAAATCGCCGCCCGCTTGAAGGGCTTGCGCGAGGCGCTGGAAATCAGCGTCGAAGACATTGCAAAGGTCGCAGGCATTACGCCCGACGAGTACATCACCGTCGAGAGCGGCGCTGTGGACATCTCCGTCAGCATGCTGCATAACATCGCCGCCGCCTATGGCGTTGACCTCACAGCCCTCATGTTCGGCGACGAACCCAAGATGAGCGCCTATTTCGTTACCCGCAAAGGCAAGGGCGTCTCCGTAGAGCGCACGAAAGCCTATAAGTATCAGTCGCTTGCAGCCGGCTTCTCGAAGCGCAAAGCCGACCCTTTCATGGTAACGGTTCACCCCAAACCCGACAACGAGCCGGTCTATCAAAACTCACACGCCGGACAGGAATACAACTACGTCATCAGCGGACGTATGCTGCTGCAAATCAACGGTAAAGACATCATCCTCGAAGAGGGCGACAGCATTTATTTCGACGCTCTGCAGCCGCATGGCATGAAAGCGCTTGACGGTCAGACAGTTCAGTTTCTCGCAATAATAATTTAACTCGTAATAAGATGATAGAAAGGTTTTTAAAGCAGACGACATTTGTGTCGCAGGATGATTTCAGAGAGAACTTCAAGATAACGCCGCCCGAACAGTATAACTTCGGCTATGACGTGGTAGATGCGTGGGCGGCAGAAGAGCCTGATAAAAAGGCGCTTTGCTGGACTAACGACAAGGGGGCGCATATAGACGTTACCTTTGCGCAGATGAAAGACTACAGCGACCGCACTGCCTCGTATTTTCAGTCGCTCGGTATTGGGCGCGGCGATATGGTGATGCTCATACTCAAACGACGTCTCGAATTTTGGTTCTCTATCGTTGCGCTTCACAAACTTGGCGCCGTAGTCATCCCCGCTACACACCTGCTGACGAAGAAAGACATCGTCTATCGCGCTAATGCCGCTGATATTAAGATGATTGTATGCGTGGGCGAGGAACCGGTGCTTCAACACGTCCGCGAAGCCATGCCGGAATCGCCTACCGTTCAGACGCTTGTCTCCATCGGACCCGATATCCCCGACGGCTTCGGCGACTTCCATAAAGGCATCGAAACAGCGCAACCCTTTATGCGTCCGGCGTTTGTGAACAATAACGACGATACGTCTATCATGTACTTCACCTCCGGCACTTCCGGCGAGCCTAAGATGGTGATACACGACCATCTCTACTCGCTCGGACATATCACCACCGGCAGTTTCTGGCACAACCTTTCGGAAGACAGCCTGCACCTTACCATCGCCGACACCGGATGGGGCAAGGCAGTATGGGGCAAACTCTACGGGCAGTGGATAGCAGGCGCTACGGTCTTCGTCTATGACCACGAGAAGTTCACCCCCGCCGATATGCTGCAAAAGATTCAGGACTACCGCATAACGTCGCTCTGCGCCCCGCCAACCATCTTCCGCTTCCTCATACGCGAAGACCTCTCGAAGTACGACCTCTCGTCGCTGCGCTACTGCACTATCGCGGGCGAGGCGCTCAACCCCGCCGTCTTTGACGCTTTCCTCAAACTGACGGGTATCAAACTCATGGAAGGCTTCGGACAGACCGAAACGACCCTCTCTATCTGCACTTTCCCATGGACGACGCCCAAACCGGGCTCTATGGGGCTGCCTAACCCGCAGTACGACGTTGACCTGCTGCGTCCCGACGGTACCCGCGCCGAAGACGGCGAACAGGGACAGATAGTTATCCATGTGGGCAACAAGCCCGTCGGTCTGTTCAAAGAATACTACCGCGACCCGGAACGCACGCACGAGGCTATGCACGACGGCGTCTATTATACCGGCGACGTGGCATGGCGCGACGAAGACGGCTACTACTGGTTCGTTGGACGAGCCGACGACGTCATAAAAAGTTCAGGCTACCGTATCGGACCTTTCGAGGTGGAAAGCGCCCTGATGACACACCCCGCCGTAGTAGAATGTGCCATTACCGGCGTTCCCGACGAGATACGCGGACAGGTCGTCAAAGCCACAATAGTCCTCGCTAAAGACTACCGCAGCCGCGCCGACGAAACGCTCGTCAAAGAGATACAGGAACACGTCAAGCGCGTTACCGCCCCCTACAAATACCCCCGCATAGTTGAGTTCGTCGATGAACTCCCCAAAACCATCAGCGGCAAGATACGACGGGTGGAGATACGAGAGAAGAATTGAGAATTGAGAATTAAGAGTTGAGAATTAAGAATTAAGAATTAAGAATTGAGAATTAAGAATTTGGGGTTTCATGTTTGGGGTTTCGAGTTTGAAGTTTTAAGTTTGTGGTTTCGAGTTTTAAGTCTGAGTTTGAGGTTTCAAGTTTGAGGTTGCGTCATTGCGAACGCCCATCTCTCGTCATTGCAAATGCCCACCTCTCGTCATTGCAAACCTCTACCACTTTCTCGTCATTGCAAACGTACCACCTTCTCGTCATTGCGAACGAATGTGAAGCAATCCAGTCAATTAAACCTTTATACCTACTTTTCTGGATTGCTTCGTACCTCGCAATGACGTGGCACTCGAAATACTGGATTGCTTCGTCCCTCGCAATGACGTGGTACCCGAAATACTGGATTGCTTCGTCCTCGTTTCTTCTTTTTCGCTTGCTAATCGTAGAATTTGTACCCGATAGAGCCGTTGATGGGGCAGGAGGCAGAGTTGTTGATAATGTATTTTCCCTCGTATTTCTTTAATGTATAGGCAACTACACGACAGTTTGCGGGAACAACCGTCCGTTTGGTCGAAATCTTTTTGGTGATCGGGATAGAAAAGTTCAGTGTCGTTTCCTGACCTGCCGTAAGGACGCCAAGCGGTTTGCCGGTAACAATATTCGCGCCGGGCATGATGAAAGTCGCAACTCCGTAGTGTACAAAAGTATAATCGTAGTAACCCTGAGTGATGTCGTTGTTCGGATAAATCTTTTGCGCCATATTGATATTGTCCTCGACGATCAGAGCGCCGACCCGATAGTCATCTGTTTGGTTTACTTTTATTCTTATCTGGATATCAGCCTGATTATCAGACAGTTGTGAACTGATAGCAATGCCGGAAGAAGGAACGTTAATGCTAAGCATCAAGGCGCATAAATTTTTAATTGCACTTGCAGAGTATCCTACGTTCATATACATGTCAACATACCCATACGGTACGCCTGTAAGTCCCAATGAATCCATCGTTGCGTCGGTCGGGATCTCAGAGCTATAGAGGTCGCTGTTATTGCGATGGATACAGACGGTTTGCGCGTTAGGATAGCCTTCGTTCCGTAGTTGGTCGAAAGCCCGCATAAATCCGGGCGAATAACCGCACCATGAAGCGACAAACGCCATGACGCACGACTGTTTATAAAAGGTAGTCGGGGTAAAGCGAACAGTTACAGTGTTAGATATAACATCCTGATATTTAGCATAAAACTGATAAGTGCCGTCTTTAACCGTAGCAAAAGCCAGACCGTCAATTTTCGTGTCGGACACAGCGCCTTTGACGAATATTTCGGCATCGGGGATAAACGTCGTCCCGTCGGCAGAAATCATAAATATAATCGAATCTTCGCCGGATGCTTTTATAGATTCGCGATCAGCCGAGAGTACGATGTTCGCCGGAAACACCTCTATATTAAGCGTATCCGAAGGCGTGTAATCGTAAGTAGCATATACTGTGTATTTTCCGTAAATTTCAGGCGTGAAAACATTGTTTGTTACAAGCGTTTCTTCGGCAGCGCCTTCGCGGATAACATGAAGCTGAATCCTGTCCGTAATATCCTCGTTCTCGTTTAAAATAGCGCTGAAAGTAACGCTTTCATTCGTCTTAACTCTCTGTTTATCAACCGATAACTGAAGATTTAGTTTGTAAGCTTCGATGGTTACCGGATCGGAAGTTTGGTCTTTGTAACGGGCATAAAGCGAATAAGTGCCTGATTCTGAAGACGTAAACGTATTGCCATCAAGTTTGTATTCGCTTTCAGCTGTAACACAGTAGATTTCAGCCGCACCACTAATATCCTCATTATCATACGTTGCCGTCAAAAGCGCTGAATCATAGCCA
Source organism: Tannerella sp. (assembly GCA_031272655.1). Lineage (GTDB taxonomy): Bacteria > Bacteroidota > Bacteroidia > Bacteroidales > Tannerellaceae > Tannerella. The sequence goes on along the minus strand of JAISTJ010000081.1, from coordinate 13,596 downwards.
TTTGCGGTAATGGAAGACCTGTCGGACTGCAAATACAAAACTATCTGATCGGCGCTGACTTGTATTACCTGTGATGTCAGTCCATTGTAAGAGGCTGTAAAAGAGTGGCTTCCCGGAATATTTGTAGCGAAAGTGTTGCCTGACAGCACGTTACCGTCTTCATCTTTAATAGTAAAACCCGACGACACTTTGACGCCGTCCACGCTTACAGAGAAAGTAACATAATCCTTCCCGTTGGCAGTGATATGATTTTTGTCCACTGTCAAGGATACGTTTTGCGGCTGCGATGGCTGGTCAACGTCGTCCTTCTTGCAGGAAGACAGAAGACATAAGTAGCACATAATCAGGCAAATCAGCTTTGTTGTTTTTACCTTCTGTTCCAAAGCGAAATAATTCTTCATTTGTCGGTGCAAAAGTAGTAAAAAAAAATGTCAAAACGCGAGATTTAACATTTTTTATTATGCCTCGCCTGCAATTCCGCCTATCGGAGGTATAATATCCTTAAAAGATTGCTTGAATGCGCCGTCGTTTTTCATCATCGCATCAAACTTTTCGATGTTTTCCTGAAGGGCGAAGAGAAGCCGTTTCGCATTATCGGGAGTGAGGATTATACGGCTTCTGACCTTGGCGTTAGGCGCGCCGGGCATGACATTTACGAAGTCAATGATAAATTCCGAAGCCGAATGAGCTATGACCGCAAGATTGGAATATACTCCTTGAGCGACTTCGTCCGTCAGTTCAATCTGTATCTGGCTCTGTTTCTGATTGTTAGTATCCATAATCACTTAATTTTTTTAGTGTATCAAGGTACAAAAATACATTTTATGGAAGAAAAAAGCATGGTTTTTAAAAAAAAATGTATAGTTTTGTACGCTAATTTTTAGACAATAACAGACAATAACGAATGAAAAGTTGTTTATTATTAACAGGTTTGCTGATGTTATCCGTAGCTGCGGGCGCTCAGACAAAAGTTGAAAAAGTTGTTCCGACAAAAGCGTCGGGCGACGGCGTTACGTACTATCTGCCTCTTACTTCGCTGATTGTGAACGTAGAAGTAACGAAAATCACAGAAAAAGCCGGTCCATACTACCGGTATGCAGAGCGTTACCTTGGCGTCAAAAACTTCCCTACAGAAGACAGGGTTTACTATACGCTCGGCAAGATAACGCTGACTAATAAAGGAGTTCCCGATCCCGACAACAAGTATAAGATTGAGTTTAAGCAGAAAACGGTAGCGCCGTTCGTATATCTCACGGTTGACGGGCTGATATGCGCTATAAATGAAGAATTTAAACCGGAAGAGCCTAAGAATGAGGCTATTAATCACGAAATCAAGGCTTCCGCATCTTCGCCTACGTCCGTTTATACCGAAGATTATTTGATGGCCGGCTCTGTGGCTCGTCAGGCGGAGATTGCCGCCAAGCAGATTTATCACTTTCGCGAGAGCAGGAACGACATCCTGACCGGCGATGCCGACAATCCGCCACCTGACGGTGAAGCTATGAAGTTAGTAATAAGCAAGTTGGAAGAACAGGAAAAAGAACTTACAAAGCTGTTTACAGGTACCGAGTCGCGCGAAACGAGCTATTTCGATGTTACAATACTCCCCGACGACGAGGTTGAGGGCGACGTGCTGTTCCGTTTTTCCTCCAAACTTGGCATCCTTGACGACGACGATCTCGGCGGCGAGCCTGTTTATATCACCATCAAAGCGCTCGAACGTGCACCCGAACTTGACCCGAAAGAAGCCGAAAAGAAAGCTAAAGCAATGTCTAAAGGCGTGATTTACAACGTTCCGGGCAAAGCGCTTGTGGAGATTTACAGGAACAATAAAACGCTTGTCAAGAAAGAGACGCCGTTCGTGCAGTTCGGCACAAAGGAAGTGCTTGTTAGCGAGTTACTTGAAGACAAGAAGCAACCCGTGAAAGTTGTTTTTTATCCCGAAACAGGCGGCATACGGCAGATAACTAAATAATCACTCATCATTAATAATTAAATACTTATGTTTAAGAATCATCCCAAAGGACTACTTGGAGCCGCCCTGTCGAACATGGGCGAACGCTTTGGTTATTACATTATGAACGCTATATTAGTGCTGTTTCTGTGCGCTAAGTTCGGCTTATCGGAAGAGAACGCCGGTTTGATATACTCGGTTTTCTATTGCGGAATATACATCTTGTCGTTGGCTGGCGGTTTGATAGCCGACCGAATACGCAACTACAAAGGCACAATCATGTCGGGTTTAGTACTCATGGCGGCAGGTTACTGCTGTTTAGCTATTCCGACGCCTGTAACAGACAGTAATACAACGTCGCTGCTTGTTTTTACTTGCTTCGCTCTGTTCTGCATCGCTTTCGGTAACGGACTGTTCAAAGGTAACTTGCAGGCTATTGTCGGGCAGATGTACGACAAGCCGGAATACTCCTCGCGTCGCGATTCAGGCTTTCAGATATTCTATATGTTTATCAACGTCGGAGGCTTTTTCGCGCCATTCATAGCGCCATTCCTGCGCAGTTGGTGGTTACACCGCAACTTCTTTGAGTACAACGCTCAGCTTCCCAATTTGTGCCATAAGTTTTTAGACTTCGGCGAGAAGATGGTTGGTTCCGGCGTAGCGCCTGAGGACGTTGCTGCCGGTGCACAGCAATTCGCTAACCTTCAGGAATATGCACAACAAGCACTGCTTCCGGGCAATGCGCTCGATATTAGCAATCTCTCAACTTTCTGCAGCCAATATTTAGACACTTTCAATCGTGGTTTTCATTTTGCGTTCATAGCCTCAATAGTAGCGATGGCTATATCACTCGTGATATTCATTTTCAGTAAACGCCTGTTCCCCAATCCGGTGAAAAAAGGCGCAGCAGCGGTAGCCGAAGAAGAAGTTTCGTTAACAGCAGAAGAACGCGCATCGGCAGCTAAAGAAGTTAAACAAAGAATCTTAGCTCTCTTTGCCGTGCTTGGTGTAGTAATATTCTTCTGGTTTTCGTTCCATCAGAATGGCGTTTCGTTGTCGTTCTTTGCACGTGATTTTGTGAACACCTCGACGATAGCTCCTGAAATATGGCAGGCGGTTAATCCGTTCTTTGTCGTGGCGCTTACACCGCTGATAATGTGGTTGTTCGGTATGCTTAAAAAGAAAGGCAAAGAACCGTCAACACCTCGTAAGATAGCTTATGGTATGGGTATAGCGGGCTTTGGCTATCTATTTCTGTGCTTCGTTTCTTGGATGTGCGATTTCCCGTCTCAGACTGAGTTACTGCGTTTGAGCGCCGATGCGCAAAACGCCTTAAAAGTAACGCCGTGGGTACTGATAGGAATGTATTTCTTCATGACTGTGGCTGAGTTGTTTATTTCGCCGTTAGGTCTTTCGTTTGTTTCGAAAGTGGCGCCCAAATCTATGCAGGGTTTGATGCAAGGTTTGTGGCTTGGTGCTACTGCGGTTGGAAATATTCTGCTCTTCCTTGGCGGTATGCTCTACACCTCGCTGCCGTTGTGGATGTGCTGGATTGTATTTGTTGCTCTATGCGCCCTTTCAATGATTTTGATGCTCTCTATGGTTAAATGGATTGAGCGCGTTGCGAAATGACGATACTTTGTATTGAAACTTCGGGAGCGGAGTGTTCGGTTGCTGTTTCTGTCGGCGAAAACGTTGTATTTGAGCGCGTTTCCGAAGCGGGGCAGTCTCATGCCGAGAAGCTTGGCGTCTTTACGGAAGAAGCTTTGCAGGCTGTTCCGAATGGGATAGATGCGGTTGCCGTCAGTGGCGGTCCGGGTTCTTACACCGGTTTGCGGATTGGCGTTTCGTTAGCGAAAGGGCTTTGCTTCGGGCTGCAAACGCCGTTGATAAGCATCCCTACTTTATATATCATAGCCGCCAAGACCGCCGCCGCTGTTGCTGTTCCCGACAGGCGCGGCGCCCTGTTCTGCCCGATGATAGACGCACGTCGAAAAGAAGTTTACGCCGCAGTGTATGATGATACATTAAATATTGTACGTGCGACGGAGGCAGTAGTTCTGACGGACGGGACTTTCAACTACGGGAAGCCGGTCTATTTTTCAGGCAGCGGAACGGCGAAGTTCAAATCCATTACAACGGACGAAAATGCCGTCTTTCCGGAAGGAGACTTCAATCCCAAAGCGGCGGATATGGCGATTGCGGCAGCTAAAGCATTTATAGACAGGCGTTTTGAAGACACTGCGTACTTCGAACCTTTCTATTTGAAAGATTTTATTGCCACAAAGCCTAAAAATAAAGTCTTTACATAGTAAAAAAACGAAAAATGTTTCGTTTTTTTTGGAAATATTAATAATAATGACTACCTTTGCTCTATTAAACACCACAAAAAGATATTATCAAACATGGATAAGTATTTGATGATCAAGACAAGAGATGAACTGTTGAGGTTGAATATCGAGCATATTCTGTACTTTGAAGCCGACAGGAATTACACCAAGTTGTTGCTGCTACAAGGAATTCAGTTCACTTTTGCCGTGAATATCGGTAAGGTTGAGGACATGCTGACTGCTCAGATGAAAGATTTAAGCTCCGTATTGATACGGGTCGGCAAAAGTCATATTGTGAACAAGAAGCATATATTGCAGATCAATCTGCCTAAGCAGAAACTATTGTTACTTGCCGACGAAGGCAAGCCGCGCGAATTGGTAATCCCGAAAGAGCCGCTAAGGGCGCTGAAGGATTCGTTGGAAGCGGAAGTTCTCGGCAAAGACAACAAGAAAAAAGGAATGGATGAATAAAGTTCAACGTTATGAGAATCAGCATCGGAAAGGCGAAAGACAATGATTTCGTGATAGATAATCCCGATATCAGCCGTTATCACGCTGTCCTCTTCAGGGACGACGAGAACGGTTGCCTGTACCTTGAAGATTCAGGTTCCACAAACGGCACTTATGTTAATAACAACCAGATAGTCAGGAAGAAAGTGCGTTATGATGACAGTGTAACGCTGGGGTCCGACTATCACACGTCCGTAGCCGAGTTCCTCCACAGCATGAATGACTACAGCGAAGAATTTGCCGAACTCAAGGATGTGTATAATACGTATATAAAGGAAAAAATCCGCGTTCAGTCGGCTAATCAGTTCAAAACCAGACTGTTTCAGTCACTTCCGTTTGCTTTGATAGGCATTGTGGGCATTGTGCTGGGGTTTATGGGTCAGACTAACAAGGGATTGTTTATCCTCAGTTTTATAGTGGCCGTGCTTGCACCAACGGTAGGTATTTACTTCGGTGCGCGGCAGGCTGCGAAGATTCCCGCACTGCTGCAAAACCTTGCTAATAAGTTTAAAATAGATTATGTATGCCCCAAGTGCGGCATCTTTTTGGGAGAAATACCTTGGGAATCGCTCGTAAACAAAAAACAGTGCCAGATTACATCATGTCAGGCAAAATGGATTCGTACCTAAAAACTTAATACTTTGTACAATATTTCCCTTATTTTGTCCGTTTTCAATAAAAAGCTCAAAGCATAAAAAGAAGCGCAAGTAAACTCTTAGTATCTTTGCAGTACGATTTTAACAATTTAACATCAACGAAAATGAAAGATGATATAACATTCGTTACTTTAGATGACGAGATGCTGACAATGGGAGATGCTTCATTCGTTGACATTGACTCTTCGATCGGAGGAGATATGGACTTTGTTCAGATTGATTCTTCCGCCGATTACGATATGTTGATTGACACGGGCGTAGATAGCAGTTCGGAGTTTATCGTTATGGACGATGTTGAAGCTCTGATGGATCTCGATTGTGGTACGGAGGTATTAATTTAAAAGGCTGTAAATCAATAATTTATGATATCAGTTAAGTGCCCCCACTGCAAGGTTGGACTTCGCATAGATGAAAGCAGGATTCCGCAAGGTATCCAGTCGTTTAAGTGTCCTAAGTGTACACAGGACATTCCATTGTCGTATCTTGACCAGAAGACGGTTGTGAAGAGGGACGACGATGAGACTATAGTTACAAAGTCCAAACCACAGAACAGCGGTATCGGCAGATTGACCATTCCGGCGAGCGAGTATGCGCCCTTTCAGGTATATCACCTGAGTGAGGGCGTTACGATAGTTGGGCGTAAGGCAAACGCTCCGACGGCTGACTTGTGTATTCAGACAACCGATAAGTCAATGAGTCGCAGCCATCTGCGAATAGAGGTGAAAAAAAATCCTAAGGGAAACGGTTATTTTCATTACTTGTCGGACAATAACAGCAAAAATCACACGTTATATAATGGAAAAACTTTGGAAGACGGAGATATTGTAATCCTTAACGACAATGACGAGATTGTCATGGGGCGCACAATAGTCCGTTTTAACGAATAAAATTGGTTTTCCATGATTATAACGCTTGACAGACCCTTTGCAACAACAGAACGAGGCAAACGTATTAAGAATGAGGATTTTATATATCCGCTGTCGGAGTTGGCAACCTCCGCACAGCGGCTTTTTATTGTCTGTGACGGAGTAGGTGGCTATGAAAAAGGCGAGGTGGCAAGCTCGCTCGCCTGCGAATCGTTCCAGATATTTTTCAATACCTTCCTTGAAGAAGACGACCCATCCGAAGAGTTCATCAATAAAGCCGTCCACTACACCGAATCGCGGTTCGACGAGTACCTCTCTACGCACCCCGAAGCATTCGGCATGGCGACAACCCTAACACTGCTCTACATCGGCAAAGCCGGCATCACAGCGGCTAACATCGGTGACAGTCGCGTCTATCAGTTCCGCAAAGGCAAAAAAATCTGGCAGACGGAAGACCACTCGTTAGCCTGCTCGTGGGTGAAACTGGGTATCGTAACAGCGGAGGAGGCTGTGGACATGCCGCAAAGGAACGTGCTTACAAGGGCTATCTCCGGCACTTCGCAGTCGGTCAGCGCCGACGTAACACTGCTCACGGATATCCGCAGGGGCGACATCTTCTTTATGTGCACCGACGGGGTAACGGAAATCTTCAAAGATGACAAACTGTCAGAAATTTTTTCATCGGAAATGAATGCGGAAGCGATGAAGAATACATTCGTGGAACGCTGCATTGAAGAGGCAAGGGATAACTTTTCTTTCTATATCCTGCCAATATCCAAAGCACAAAAAAATGCAGCCCGTAAACAAAATATTCTTTCTTTTTTGTATTCTTTCGCATAATTATTGTATCTTTGTCGGTGAATTTTGAATCACGAAATCAAAAATATGAATTTGCCGGAAGGACATTTGCTGCAAGGAGAGAAATACCAGCTAACCGCAATGATAGGTCAGGGGGGATTCGGTATTACATACCTTGGAGTGTGGAATACCGAAGTCAAGGGCGAATTAGGCGCCATGAAGACCAAAGTGCCGGTTTGTATCAAGGAGTATTTCTTCAAAGACTATTGCTTTCGCGATAAAGAGACTTTAGAAGTGAAAGTCCACTCGCAGACAGGCGACCGGCTGTTTCGTAAGTTCAAAGAAAAACTCATCCTCGAAGCCCAGATCCTATCGGAAGTTCACCATCCCTATATTGTGAATGTGCTTGAAGTGTTCGAGGAAAACAACACTGCCTACATCGTGATGGAGTATATACGGGGCTGTTCGCTGAAGTATATGCTTGATAAAGACGGTATTGTGCCGGAAAACAGGGCGCTGAAATATATCCACCAAATCGGCAATGCACTCGCTTTTGTCCATGATAAAAACATACTTCATCTTGATATTAAGCCGAGTAACATCCTGATAGACAGGGAAAACAATGCGCGCCTGATAGATTTTGGCGTCAGCAAACGCTATGATATTGACGAGCAGGAAACAAGTACTACAACACTCTCATTATCAAAGGGTTTCGCGCCTATTGAACAGTATGACAATGAAGGAACGCAGTCGTTTTCGCCGTGCCCCGACATATACTCACTCGGAGCTACTTTTTATAACATCATTACGGGCGTGGTGCCGATAGAATCCATCCTCCGCGCCGCTAAAAAGTTAGAGCCGCCTTCAACCTACAACTCCTCACTGTCGCCCAAAACAGAGCAGGCTATCCTCAAGGCGATGGAAATCAAGCCTGCCGACCGGTTCCAGACTGTAAAAGAGATGCTTGCAGCGTTGGATGCGCCTTCTTACGAGTTTGAAGAGACAAATAACCTGACGGAGGAACACAGCCTCAAAGATCCCGATGATACCGAGGATATCCCTTCGCGCCACCGCCGCCAATCGGATGCTGTCTCCTCTTTTTATACTCCTGATAAAGAGGATAATACGGAGTTTAACACCCGTTCCGGCCGCAGCAGCCGCCGTAAACGCGAAGCGGCGAGGCGCAAAAGGCGTCGCAGGCTGATCATTGCAGCGATCTCTATGATAGCTGTTGCAGCCTTTGCCGTCTATGACTACTCTTCGGCAGGCAAAAAACTCATCAGCGGATTGATTAATTTGAAACATACCGCCGATACTTTGATGTTTGTTGAAGATCCGGAACCTTTGGTTTTTCATAATGTTGAAAATGAGGAAGATACAGTTGCTGTGCGTAACACTGCTGAGACGGAGACCGGTAAGCAGAATATTGTTATACCGCCTGTTCTCGGCGGCAACAGTCACGGATCTACACTTGCGACAAACGGCAATACTACAAAACCGGCTGTTACACAGACTAATGGAGCAACGGATTCAGAAGCTGCCGAAGCTGCCGAAGCCGCCGAAAAAGAATACAACCAGTTACTGCTGTCGGCGCAGGAAAAATTTGACAGGCAGCAGTATGCCGAGGCGAAAGAAGACCTGCTGAAAGCCAACAAGATAAAACCGACCGAAGAGGTTGTCAATTTGATAGGTAAATGTAACGAGGAATCGGAGAAACTCGCTGTGGCTGAGAGGATTAAGAAATACGAAAAATACGAAAAAATAAACTACGGCGCTATTCTTACTGTTGTAAGGGACAAAAATTCCGGCAAATTCGGTGCAATCAACGACAAGGCGATTGAGTTGATACGGTGCAAGTACAAAAACGTTGACAAGCTTGCTTCCGGGCTGTTTTTCCTTAGAGACGACGACAAATATGACCAGTATGATGACAAAGGCAATTGCATAAACGAGGGTCTGGACGCCGACAGCTTGCAATAATGCTGATTTTAAGCATTTTTATCATGTCATTTTATTATTTTTTAGTCAAAAAATTTTCCTTAGTTTTTTTGTTTTTCTTAAAAATCACTATCTTTGCGGCTTAAAACTGTTCGATTGAGTTGAAAAGTATGAAAGAAGCATATACAATATTCTTATTGTTTATCTCTTTGGTAGCGTCGGCGCAAGTCCAGACCGAATATAACCGCAAGGGCGACGAAGCGATGAAGCGTCTCGACTACAGCGCTGCCAAGATTTTTTACGAGGAGGGAGTAGATAACTGTAATACCTACAGTATTAATCAGTTAACTACAATATGGCTTGCAGATCCGTCTATGCGTTCTACTTTGAGAATAGTCATGGGCAAAAGCCTCTCTTGCCTGAACGACCTTGCAACTCAAAACAGGGACACAGCAAGCATTAAAAAGCTGATACTCTTTTACAAAGAGGGCATCGGAACAAGCCCGAACCCTGCCAAAGAGGACTTTTGGCAGAAACAGTACGACATGCTGCGGAATCAGTTTACTTCAAGTTCGTCCGAAACACCGACAAAACCGCGTGAAAAGACCCCGTTTAACATCTTTATAGGTTATTCGGGTTCGTTCTATGCACCTGTGGGACTGACTATCGGTGGGGTAGGGAAGACTGTCGGCTTCTATCTTCGTTTCAGGACAAACCTCTCGTTTCAGAACTACACCGAACGATGTAGCAGCGATGGTAAGATTATAGGCCTGACTAACAGCGCTTACCAATATACCGGCAGAAACCGGACGAATATTCTTATGGGTTCGGGAGGATTGGTCTTCCGGCTTGCACCTTCGTTTCTACTATCCGCCGGCGCCGGCTTCTGGAGCAGCAGCCTGAACTATGAATTTGAAAAGACGGGACTTGTAATAGCCCAGCCGGAAGGGAAAATTTGGGCTAAATGCACGGACAAATCGGAAGAAGGCGTTGTCGTTGACCTCGACGGCACTTTCCTCTTTACTAAGTCGTTCTACGGCTCTATCGGCTGTAGCGCTTTGAGTTTTAAATATGTTTCGGCGAATGCCGGCATAGGTTTCTTATTCTAAATCAGATAGTTATATGAAAAAAATATCGTTTCTTACAATATTGATGACAACGGCGCTGTTCGGTTGCATGGAAAATCCGGACTTCACGCAGGAGCTGATTAATGCAGGCGCGCCTGTATTCAAGGGCAGCAGCACCGTGCGTATTAGCGTAACGGCTTCATATATAGAGATTTCGGCAGAGATTGAGAAAGAAAACGGCGCTACAATATCCGAGCGGGGCTTTTGCTATGGCACATCCGCAAACCCGACCGTTGAAAATAGCTCCAAAGCAGTTGTCGCTGCTTCCGGAGTAGGCGTGTATCAAGCTAAAATTGAAGGACTTAGCAGCAATACTACTTATTATGTCCGGCCGTATGCCATTAATTCTAAAGGTGTTGAATACGGCGACGAGTTGCAAATATCTACAAATACGGGACTTGGCTTTGTCAAGACTACCCCGCCTACGGGTATTCATGCGGCTTCTGCGATGTCGGGAGGCGAAATAACCGATAAAGGCGAAGGCACAATCATAAGTCGTGGCGTCTTTGTGTCTGTAAATAAGGATTTTATCCCTCAAGACACTGTTTACAGCGCTGATGACGCCGATTTGTTTACATGCCGGATAACAAATCTCACGCCTTCGCAAAAGTATTATATTCAGGCATTTGTGTTTAATAATTTCGGATATTTTACCGGAAACATTGACTCGCTTGTTACGAGGGACGGCTTGGCTGTTGTGAGCAAGGCCGATACGTCCAATCTGGGTTACACGGGCGTTACTGTTCTGGCTTCGGTTACAAACGGCGGCGATGAGACGGTTGAAATACTTGAACGGGGTTTTAGTTGGCAAAAGGCTAAACCTGAGCCTGTTATAGATGTTGATTCGGTAGTTAAATGCGGCGCCGGACAGGGCGGTTTCAACGCCTCGCTGACCGGACTTGAGGCGCAGAAAGAATATTTTGTGCGCCCGTATGCCATCACACAATACGGCATAGTCTATGGCGCGCAGATTTCTTTCTCTACAAAAACAGACGTACCGACGGTTACTACCGAAAAAGACAGGACTGTCGCCAACGGAAGCGCCGTTATCAAAGGGCGCATAGTCAGTTCGGGCATGACGCCGATTGCCGATGCCGGTATCTGCTGGTCAACGTCAAACCAGCTGCCTACCATCTCCGACTCTTCGCTTGGCGGGCTGACAGTCAATGCCGGTGGCGTGTTCACAGGCACAATGGCCTCATTAAAAGGCGGTTTGACGTACTATGTCCGCGCTTATGCCCGCAATTCCAACGGCATTTCATACGGTGATACTATCCACTTCAAAACGCCTGACGTTTTTATCCCGCTCGCTGCTTTCCCGGGCGCGTCGCGAAGCCAATATTCAACAGCTTATTTCTCGGTTGGAAACAAACTTTACATTCTCGGTGGCGACATAGGATCCACTCCTACCGACGAGTTGTGGATGTATTCCGTTTCCGAAAATAAATGGTATCAACGCCAGTCGTTTAGGGGTGGCGCGGCTAAATGGCAAACAGCAGTAGTCTATGGCACAGGAGTTTATGTATTCGGCGGCATTGATGGCAGCGGAAACAGAGTGCCGGGGCTGTATCTCTACGAGACAAACGAGACAAATCCTTCCTATAACACATGGAGCGCTCCCGAAACGGCATTGGATACAATGTATATGACGGTTGGCTACGCTTCGGGCGGTTTCCTGTACTTCGTCGGCGGATTCAGTGCGGATACGGCTAAATGTGATGTCTGGAGTTTTAACGCTGTGTTCAAGACATGGCAGAAACTGTCCGACTTCCCTGTCAAACAGTACGGTGGCTTCGCAGTAGTGCTTAACGGCTTGCCTTACGTCGGCATGGGTAAAAACGATGCGAACACCTGTAACGGCAAGATCTGGACTACTTCCGACAACGGCGTAACATGGAGCGAAAAGACGACCTGCACCGTTTATTCGGGCGGCATACTTGCAGCAGCGGCTTATAACCAGAAAATTTATCTGATAGACGAAAACTTCAAAATCCTCGAATATGATCCCGTTGCGGATACGTGGAGCGTGAAGTCCACACTTGCATCCGTTTATCAGAAAATCAACTGCATGTTTGAATATAACGGACTGATTTATATTGGTTTGGGGACAAATAATGCGCTTGTTTCTTATGATCCGACATGGGATAATTGAAATATTTTTTCCAAAATTAGTTGTTTAATTAAAAAAAGTTTGTAACTTTGCGGCGCTTTTACGGCCTTGTTAGTAGTCATACCGGCGGTAAAAGTTAAAGGAGAGATGGCAGAGTGGTCGATTGCGGCGGTCTTGAAAACCGTTGAACTGAAAGGTTCCGGGGGTTCGAATCCCTCTTTCTCCGCTTCTTTTTCAATGTGTTTAATTTGGTATTGAAGTAACGGCTTCGCATTGGTTGTGAAGCCGTTATTGCATTAATTAATTGATTATGAGCAGGATAATTGAAATTTGCGCTAACTCGGTTGCGAGTTGCATTGAGGCGGAAAAGGGCGGCGCCACCCGTGTGGAACTGTGCGCCGACATTCCCGAAGGGGGTACTACGCCTTCTTACGGGACTGTTCGTTTGGCTTCGGCGCTTACTTCGTTGGATGTCAATGTAATAATCCGCCCGCGGGGTGGGGATTTTCTTTATACGCCGCTTGAGATTGATAATATGCTGGCTGATATTGAGATGGTTAAAAGTCTCGGCGTACATGGCGTCGTGTTTGGTTGCCTGACGGCTCAAGGGGATATAGATATGCCGCTGATGGAGAGGCTTATAGCGGCTGCACGACCGCTTTCCGTAACCTGTCACCGCGCTTTCGACGTCTGTCGCGAACCGTTCACCGCTCTTGAACAACTGATAACGCTTGGATGCGACCGTGTCCTTACTTCGGGTCAGCAACCCGATGCCGTTAAGGGTATTCCTTTGCTCCGCGAATTGGTTGTGCGCGCCGCAGGACGTATCATCATCATGCCCGGCTGCGGCGTCCGGCCTGAAAACATCGCTTTAATCGAGGCCGAGACCGGCGCCCGCGAATTTCACGCTTCAGCCCGTAGCACCGTTCACAGCCGCATGGAATACAGAAACCTTAACGTCCCGATGGGCGCTGCGCCTCCCGCTTCCGAGTTTGAGACACTCCAAACAACTGCCTACCTTGTCGCCTCTCTTGTCCACTGATTTTTTTTGTCCACGAGTTTCTCGAATGGACACTAATTATTATCCACGAATTTCTCGAATTTGCACTAATTATTATTAATATTCGTGCAAATTCGTGCCATTAGTGGACAAAAAACATTATATTTGTGGTCTTAAACAGTGAAACAATGGAATTTGAGATAACATCGCCATACAAGCCTACGGGCGACCAGCCGGAGGCTATCCGCGCGCTTGTGGACGGGCTGCGGGCGGGGACGCCTTACCAGACCTTGCTTGGCGTAACCGG
>JAISTJ010000064.1 GCA_031272655.1 Tannerella sp. | reverse complement strand
GCAAGCCTCTGCACCAACTTGTAACTGATATTACCCACCTCAAGCGACGGGAAAACCAGCACGTTGGCTTTGCCGGCGATAGGGCTTGACGGCGCTTTCTGAGCCGCCACTTTCGGCACCAACGCAGCATCAGCCTGTAACTCGCCGTCAATCAGCAGATCGGGCGCCATCTCTTTAGCTAACCGCGTGGCTTCCACCACTTTATCCACCATTTCATGCGAGGCGCTGCCTTTTGTCGAGAAGCTGAGCATAGCCACACGTGGCTCTACGCCTACTAACGCACGCGCTGTGTGGGCGGTCGAAACAGCAATCTGAGCCAGCTCGGCTGCCGTCGGGTTCGGCAAAACCGCACAGTCGGCAAAAACCATCACACCGTCTTCGCCATACGATTTGTCCTTTAGAAACATCAGGAAAGCGCCTGATACACAGCTTATTCCTTTAACAGTCTTGATGATCTGCAACGCCGGACGAAGCACGTTGCCCGTTGTGTTCTGGGCGCCTGCAATCTCACCGTCGGCATCGCCGGCTTTTATCATCAGACAGGCCAGATACAGAGGGTCTTCCACTAATTCCGCCGCCTTTTCGGCAGTCATACCTTTCGACTGGCGCAACTGCAACAGCAAGTCAGCGTAAGCCTGTTTCTTCGGATGAGATTTCGGATTGATAATCACCGTTTTACCGATATTTACAAGCCCTTCGGAACGCGCCTGAAGGGTTATCTCATTTGGGTCGCCAAGCAGGATAATATCCGCTACACCGTCGGCTGCAAGCCTGTCTGCCGCCTTCAAAGTCCGCTCTTCAGTCCCTTCCGGCAATACAATGCGCTGTCTGTTAGCTTTCGCCCTTGCAATAATGTCTCCAATTAAATCCATATTATATTGTTTTTAAAAATTTAGCTGCAAAAATAGTAAAAAATGTAAACTTTAACGACTTTTTATTCGGGAAATTCGCCCGAAAGCTGCCTCTGAAGTTCCTCAGCCGAGATGTCAATGCTCAACTTGCCGTTTCTTGCAACGGTTATCGAGCCACGCTCTTCGGAAACGATTATCACTATCGCATCGGTTTCTATTGACATGCCGAGACCTGATCTGTGGCGCAATCCCATCTCCTTGGGTATCACTGCATTATGGGCTACCGGAAGGATACATTCCGCTGCACGTATCTCATTGTCCACAATTATCATCGCCCCGTCGTGAAGCGGACTGTTCTTGAAAAAAATGTTCTCAACAAGTCGCGGGTTCACTTCAGCCCTGAACTTCTCACCCGTCTGGATATACTGCGTCAAATCCATCTCCTGTTGTATCACTATCAGCGCCCCGGTGTTGCTTTTTCCCATGTTGATACAAGCCATTACAAGCGGTGCAATGTACTTCTGGGCGTCCTTCTCGACATGTTTCCGCTCAAAAATGCGGTACAAAAAACGCCATCCCTTACTCGACCCGAGCGCCGCCAAAAATCGCCTTATCTCGTCCTGAAAAATTATCACGAGGAGGATGAAACCAACGCTTATGAACTTGTCAAGGATAACGCCAATCAACCGCATTTCAAGCACTTGAGACACAAGTAGCCACAATACTATCACCGACACTATTCCGCTGAATATCGCCAGATTGCCCGAACTGCGCATCAGCTTGTAGGTCTGATACATGAAGAATGCCACTAAAACAATGTCTATCAGGTCTTTAATTCCAAACGAACTAAACATATAATCAATTTTTTAATTTTTCCGTAATCATCACAGCGTCCACAGCTGCCTTTACATCGTGAACCCGCAGAATATCAGCGCCATTGAGCAACGCAAACGTGTTCAGAGCTGTTGTTCCGTTTAAACTTTCATCCGCTGTGCAGCCTAACTCGTTGTAAATCATTCTCTTGCGAGAAATGCCAACTAACAGCGGACAGTCGGTCAGCGTTTTTATCTCGTGCAGTCGCCGCATCAATTCATAGTTCTGCTCATGCGTCTTGCCGAAACCAAAACCCGGATCTATTATCACATCATTCACCCCCATCAACCGTAATTCCCTCAACTTCCCCGCAAAATACATCAAAACTTCCTCAAAAATTCCGTCGTTGCAACCACCCCCATGCGTCAAAATATACGGCGCCTGCAGCCGCGCAACCGCAGGAAACATCCCATCATCCCAAGCCCCGCCCGAAATGTCATTAATAATGGCGACCCCATACTCCTCAACAGCCCTGCAAGCAATATCCGCGCGAAAAGTATCAACCGACACCGTCACCTGCGGAAAATCCTTCATCAATATCTTCAAAGCAGGCTCCAATCGCTTCCACTCCTCCTCGGCGGAAACCTCAGCTGCATCCGGACGTGTGGAATAGCCGCCGACATCAACGATTTCGCCACCCTCCGAAAGTATCGCCTCAATGCGTTTTCCTACCGACAACGTATCCGTCTTACGGCTCGCAGCATAAAACGAATCGGGCGTAACATTGAGTATCCCCATTACAAGCGGCTTGTTAAGGCTTGTCAGCCGGCCTTTTATGTTCAGTGTGCGTATTGCCATCTGCTAATTTTAAACCACAAAAATATAAAAATTACTTAAGATAAACTATATTTGCAGCAAAAAATCATTAAAAATGACTGTTCCGGAACTTTACAAAATCTTTCTCGAACACCCGACAATAACGATTGACAGCCGCAACTGCCCTCCCGAGTCAATCTTTTTTGCCCTTCGCGGCAGTAAGTCTGACGGCAACGCTTATGCTTCCTCCGCCCTTAGTGCAGGCAGCTCTTTTGCCGTTATAGACGACGCTTCATACCTGACTGATCCGCGTATGTTGCTGGTAAACAATGTTTTAGAAGCTCTTCAATCGCTCGCCCAACTGCACCGACAGACCCTGAAAACGCCTGTTTTGGCTATTACCGGCACAAACGGCAAAACGACTACCAAAGAGCTTATTGCCGCCGTTTTGTCCCGGAAATTCAACGTTTTATATACCCAAGGCAACCTCAATAATCATATCGGCGTGCCTCTGACGCTTCTGCGGCTCACTCCCGCTCATGAAATCGCCGTCATTGAGATGGGAGCCAATCATCCGGGCGAAATCCGCACGCTTGCGGAAATAACCCAACCTGACTACGGACTTATAACTAATGTGGGATGCGCTCACCTCGAAGGTTTCGGTTCGCTCGAAGGCGTTATTAAAACAAAATGCGAACTGCTTGATTATCTTATAGATACAGGCGGAACATTCTTCATGAACACGACCTTAGAATCCGATATAACTGCCTCCCGTCATTGCGACCCCTCTGTGTTTCGTCATTGCGAGGGCGAAGCCCGAAGCAATCCCCCCAAAATAATCCGTTACTCCGAAACAAACAAAAAACAAGAAACCCCCACCCTGATAACAGGCGAAGTAACCGCCCGCCACCCTTTCCTCGCCTTCAAATGGCAACAATCCGCCGGTGTCGAAAAAGCAGTCCAAACCCATCTCGTAGGCGACTACAACCTACTCAACGCACTTGCAGCAATAACTGTCGGCGTATATTTCGGAGTCAAACCGGATAAAATCAACTCTGCAATAGCCGAATATCAACCTTCTAACAACCGCTCACAGTTAGTTAAAACCGCTGATAATGAGCTAATTATAGACGCATACAACGCCAACCCAAGCAGCATGCGCGCCGCCCTTGCAAACTTCGCCGCTTCGGAATCATCGCCAAAAGCCGTCATTCTCGGCGACATGCTCGAACTTGGCGACCAAAGCCTGCATCTGCACAAGGAAATAACCGAATTGATTACGGCAAGCCGATTCGACAAAGTCCTCCTGTGCGGCGCAGATTTCACCGCCGTGGCAGGCTCAACCTATCCCTGCTTCATTTCAGTAGAACAACTGATTAATTATCTGAAAATAAACCCGTTAAAAGGCTACACCATTCTTCTGAAAGCCTCTCATAGCATCAACATAAACCAAGCCGCAGACTTTCTCTGAACCCGAATATTTACATCTTTCCTTCATTTCTAATCACATTTAGATTTATTTAACATTTAGATTATTACAATTATCAAAAAAACACCTTATCTTTGCCCTGACAAATTTGTCAAACAATGATGTAAAAGTATGATTAAAAAATTGATTAACAGTGATTTAAATGCAGAACAGTTGATTCTTGAAGCAGCGGAAGCCGAGTTTCTTGAAAAGGGTTTCGCAAACGCAACGACGATCGGTATTGCACGGCGGGCGGGGGTCAGTCATCCTTTGCTGCACTATTATTTCAGGAAGAAAGAGAAACTGTTCGAGATGATTTTTCAGAAGAAGGTACAGGCGCTGTTGGAGAGTTTTGAGGGTATCGAAAGCAAGGGGCTGGCGTTTCCGGAAATGTTGAGGCGTTTCATTGAGTGCCAGTTCGACTTCGTGGCTGAGAACCCGCGACTGCCGCATTTCGTGCTGCACGAGATTGTGTCGAAGAAGTCTAATCTTGAATTGGTGGCTAATATCGTTATGCCCAAAATATCAAGGATTTACAATATGCTCGAAAAGTCTCTTAACGCGGAAATTGCTGCCGGTAGGGTGCGACCGGTCAAAACGCGCGACCTGCTGATGAACATTGTTACAATGAACATCTCTACTTTCGTTTTTATGCCGGTGATGCTGCAACTGTTCCCTGCAATTGATAACGACACCTCAAAACAGGCGTATCTGAGAGAACGGCGCGAAAGTAATGTGCAGTTCATACTCAACGCTTTACGTGTTTCGCCAAATTTATCACACAATAAAATAATACGAAGATGAACAGAAAGTTGAATATTCTAATTACCTTGCTGCTTGCTTCTGTGGCGGTTTTCGGACAAATCACCATAGAAGACTGCTACGAGAAGGCGAGGGCTAACTATCCGATAATCAAGCGTTACGACCTTATTGAGCGA
>JAISTJ010000024.1 GCA_031272655.1 Tannerella sp. | reverse complement strand
CGAGCCATGCTTGTAGTCAAGAACATGATGAACGAGTTTCGCAAGCAGACGCACCCGACGGCTGTCTTGCCCGTGCGGGTCAACGGACGCGCCGTGCAGCAGGACATTATCCACCGCGTACACGTCTTTGTGCTTGTCTATTTCGCAATAATTGTTGTCAGTTGGGCGTTCCTGCTACTCTGCGGCTTGACCTTCGACGAGGCGCTCGGCACGGCGGTAACGGCTATCAGCAATGTAGGACCCTCGCTCGGCTTGCTCGAAAGCGGCAATATGTACGACATACCCGTCATAGCCAAGTGGTACGTAGCCTTCCTGATGTTAGTAGGTCGCCTCGAACTGTTCACCATACTTACTATATTGATGCCGGGGTTCTGGAGGCGATAATTAAGAATTGAGAATTAAGAATTAAATAATTAAGAATTAAGTTTTGTTTAAACCATGTTGAATTTTAACAGTCTATTAATTAACAAACGAGATTTTGAAACTTATTTTTTAACAATTTAAAAATTACCGCTATGAAAAAGTTATTTTTAATTCTCAGCTTAGGGTTTATACTTGGGATTGTCAGCGGCGAAAAAGCCGTTTCACAGGTCAGAGTCAGTATAAACATAGATGTACAACCCGCTTGGGGTCCTTCAGGGTACGATTATGCGGAATTTTACTACATTCCTGAAATCAATGTATATTATGATGTAATAAACGGACTATTTTATTATCCTTATGGAAATCGTTGGATGTCAAGTATTTACTTACCTATTGAGTATCGTGTCTATGACCTGTACTCGCTTTACAAGGTAGTTCTGAATCATATTGCGTCGCCCTGGCTTTATAACCACAGGCATATATCCTTATATTCAGGGTATTGCTACAATTATTATCAGGTTCCGATTTACTGCATGAGCGATTACCGGTATCATATCGCGCGGAACAATTATCATGTATGGGTAGATCCGCGTCATGTGCCGAGGGATTACGGTCGTCCGCCGAGCCGCGATTTCAACCGGAATCCTCACGAGGCACGCATCAGGTCGGGTTCTAACAATGCTCCCCGCAGTTCTTCGGATTTCCGTGGGCGCAATGACGAAAGAAGGACGACTGCCAACCAGAGAACTTCTTCACGCAATTATTCTGCTTCAAGGTCTGAAAGCCCGAATGTATCAAGCAGAGCTTCTTCGGACGGTAGAAGCGCCACACGCAACGATGAAAGCAGATGGTCTTCCGGCAGCAGAAGCGCATCTTCGTTGAGCAGCAGCCGTAGCAGCAGCTCTGTAAGCCGCAGTCCGGCAACAAGGTCGTCAGCTTCAGCATCGGTAGCGTCGCGCTCGTCTTCAAGCAACAGTTCGGCGTCGGTCGGCTCCCGTTCGTCATCAGGCCGCAACAGTAGCAGCTCTGCATCAGTCAGTTCCCGTTCGGCGTCAAGTCGCAGCAGCAGTTCAGCATCGGTCGGTTCACGCCCTTCATCAAGCCGCAGTAGCAGCTCGGCTTCGGTAGCTTCACGCTCATCGTCAAGTAGCAGCAGTTCGGCTTCCGCTTCGTCAAACTCCCGTTCGTCGTCGAGCCGTAGCAGCAGCAATGGGAGCAGTTCATCGTCGTCCTCGCGTGGAAGACGATAATCTGTATGTAACTATTTGATTATCAAAGCATTATATCTTTGACAGCGTAGCTTTGAGCAACTCGTATGTACGGGCTACGGATGAGATGCTGACAACTTCATCGGGAGAATGGGGGTGTTTGAGGGTGGGGCCAAACGAAACCATGTCCATATCAGGGAATACTCCCTGAATGATGCCACATTCGAGGCCTGCGTGCATAACTGCAACCGCAGGCTTCGAGTCGTTAAGTTGCTCATATACAGCCTCCATTGTGTGCAGCAGAGGCGACGAAGCGTCGGGTTGCCAGCCGTTATAGGCGCTACCGAACTCCACTTTCGCACCTGCAAGCGAGAAGACGCTCTCCAATGACGACAATATCGCTGCCTTGCGGCTCTCGGACGAGCTACGGGTAAGGATTTTGATGTCAATCTGGCCTTCGGACGACTTAACTACGGCAAGATTTGACGACGATTCGACCGTGTCGGGGAACGCGCTTAACATAGTGATAACGCCGTTTTGACAAGCCTCGACGGAGTTTATCAGGTCGTCTTGAATCTCTTCGGGGATAAGCATCTGGGGTTTGTCGGTCAGCTCGGCCGTCAGAGTGATATTCTCTTCAATACCTGCATATTCGGTGCGGTAAGTATCCTGAAAATCGGCGGCAAGCTCCCACAGCAACTCTACATTGTCTTTTGGCAGCGTTATTATAGCTTCGGCTTCGCGCGGGATGGCGTTACGGAGCGAGCCGCCTTCGACGGAAGCAATCCTGACGCCGTAGTTGCGCACCGCCTCTTTTAGGAAGCGGAACAGCAGTTTGTTAGCGTTAGCGCGTCCGAGATGGATGTCCACGCCCGAATGACCGCCTTTCAAACCCGACAGGAACAGCCTGACAGCCACATCGCCCTCTATCAGCGGCGAGCCTTTGCAGTACTTGAAAGTGATGTTCAGGTCGGCGCCGCCCGCGCAGCCGATAAACAGTTTGCCTTCCTCCTCCGAATCGCAGTTGATAAGCGTCCGCCCTTTCAAAAAGCTTTGTTTCAGCCCGAAAGCGCCGTCCATGCCAACCTCTTCATCAATAGTGAAAAGCGCTTCTAACGGTCCGTGCTTCAGCGATTTGTCGGCCATCACCGACAGCGCCATGGCAGCTCCGATGCCGTTGTCGGCGCCGAGTGTGGTGCCGCGCGCTTTCACCCAATCGCCGTCAATATAAGCATCTATCGGATCTTTGGTGAAGTCGTGCTTCACGTCGGAGTTTTTCTGCGGAACCATGTCAAGATGCGATTGCAGGATTGTAACAGGCTTATTTTCAAAACCTTGAGATGCCGGTTTTCGTATAAGCACATTGCCGACAGCATCCTGCTCGGTTTCAAGACCAAGACTTTTGCCTGTCTCAATTATATAGCGCGTAACACGCTCCATTTGACCCGTAGGACGCGGTATCTGCGTCAGGTCATAAAAATATCCCCATAAACTTTGAGGAACAAGTTTCTTAATTTCTTCAGCCATAATTTTTATTTTTAGTGGAAGCTAAGGCGATGATGCCATAGAGACCTGTGAGGACTAACCAAACGGTTTGCACCGTGAAGACTACTAACGCGAAAGCTCCTGCGTCGGTTTTGGAAACGCCGAAAGCGGTTAGCGTAGTTATTATCATAAAATGCCATACCCCAATGCCGCCTTGAACGGGTACGGCGACACTTATACTGCTCATAGCGAAAGTGATAAGCCCGATGCGGAGGCCTAAATCGCGTGTGAAATCGAACGCGAAAAACGTTACGTAAAAATAGAAGAAGTAACCGAGCCAGATTAACAGCGTTTCTGCGGTAAAAAGGGCTTTATTGCGTATAACCCACAGACTTTTAAAGCCTTCCCAGATATTGCGCATTATACCTTTGATTTTTTGTACGAAAGAAAAATGTTTCAGCTTTACAAAAACATACCACACGGCGACGACAAGCAGCGCCAGAATGATATATGTCCATACGGAAGTGGCTGTTTGATAGGCTTTTTCAATGAGTAGCGGCGGGTTTTCGGAAAAGAATTTCCGGAAGAAACCAATATTAAATACGCAAAGACATAGGGTCAACGTGCTAACGACAACCCAGTCGAGAAGGCGGTCAACAAACAGAGTACCAAGTAGTTTGGTGAACGGTATTTTTTCCTGCTTGGCGATAACTCCGCACCGCCAGATCTCGCCCACACGGGGCAGCGCCATGTTGATGGCATAGTTGCCAAGCACAGCATTGACGGCATTAGTGCGTCCTACACGTTTGCCGAGCGAATCTATCAGAAGGCTCCAGCGGAAAGCTCTCATCACATTACCGAACAGCCCGAAACCGAGCGAAAAGAGGATGAGCCTGTAATCAACGCCGCGGCGCACCACTTCCATCATGCTGCCGATGTCCTGATTGCGGTAAAGATACCATAAAAGTATGATACCCAGTCCCAACGGCAGGAAAATTCTTAAAAACTTTTTTAATAATTTCTTAAAAAACATTCAGGTTAAAAAATTTATTCTTATCTTTGCGGGTACAAAGATACTATTTTTTTAATAAATTCAAGAAAAAATTGGAAACAGATGACGATTATCCGAGCCAAAAAGTCTTTGGGACAGCATTTCCTCAAAGACCTTGGAGTTGCGAAGCGGACGGCAGAGACGCTTGCGGCTTATCGTGGCGTACCTGTCTT
>JAISTJ010000221.1 GCA_031272655.1 Tannerella sp. | reverse complement strand
ACAGAAATACGCAGATGCTTTGCGCATCACAACAGACGAACTTAAACGGGCAGACGAATGGAAATAAACTTTGAACACAAGACGGCAGCGCACTGCGAGAACGGCGTAACAGCCAATCTATTAAGATATTACGGGTACGACTATTCAGAGCCGCTCATCTTTGGCTTATCAGCGTCGCTCTTTTTCGTACACCTGCCGTTTATCAAACTCGCCGGCTTCCCTGTAACCTCCTTCCGACCCCTTCCGGGCGCTATCTTCGCACGCGTTACTAAACTGCTTGGCTTCAAAATACATAAAACCATCTTTTTTAGCAGGAAAAATGCCGAGAAAAAGTTGGAAACGCTTGTAAATAAGGGTGTTCCGACCGGTTGCGTTACAGGAATGTATTACCTTCCTTATATGCCATTAGCATATCGTTTTCACTTTAACGCCCACAATATCTGCGTTATTGGCAAAGAAGGTGATAACTGGCTGATTAGCGACCCGATAGCAACTGAAAAAGTGCAAATTTCAAAGAAAGACCTGCTGCGCGCTCGATTCGCAAGAGGCACTTGGCCGCCGTTTGGCAAACTATACTGGATAGCAGACGTTCCTGACAAAAAGCCTGATCTGAATCTGTTAGTCCGAAAATCCATCCTTAAGAACTGCTGGCGAATGCTTCACATGCCCGGTCCCATGCCTTACATCGGCGTCAATGCATTCAAACATCTTGGCGACAAGATACCGAACTTTCCAAAAGTTTATGGAGATCGTCGTGCAGCGCTTCACCTTGCCCAGCTTATCCGCATGATGGAAGAGATAGGCACCGGAGGTGCTTGCTTTCGCTTCCTCTACGCCGCTTTTCTGCAAGAGGCGGCGCAGATTACAGGTATCGGCGAACTCAACGACTTCTCCCGACGCCTCACCGAGATTGGCGACCAATGGCGCGTCTTCGCCGCCGATGCCGGCAGAATAAGCAAAAATCGCTCAGCTGAAGGTGTTGATTATCAGCACATAGGCGCTCAGCTAAAATCCATCGGCGAGCAAGAAAAAGATTTCTTTACTGATTTGGAAAGAATTTTAAAGAAATGATGTTTCGATGAGGCTTAAAGAGAAAAGCAATGCCGGAAATAACTATTCAACAGCTAAATAAGACGTATCGGGGCGCGGAGAGGCCTTCGGTGGCGGGAATTTCGCTGACGGTTGAGGCGGGGGAGTTCTTCGGACTGCTCGGGCCTAACGGCGCGGGTAAGACTACTACAATGTCTATTCTTTGCGGACTGCTGCCCTTTGACAGCGGAGTGGTGAAAATCAACGGTTTAGATGTAAAAACCTCGCTAAACCGTATCAAACCGCATATAGGTGTAGTGCCTCAGGAAGTAGCCCTCTATCCTGAACTCACCATTGACGAGAACCTCCGTTTATATGGCGGGATGTACCATATTGCTTCGAGCGAAAGAGCCTCGCGCACAGACTATTATCTCGAACAGTTCTCATTAACAGCTCACCGGAAGAAGAAAGTAGCACATCTCTCAGGCGGCATGAAACGCATGGTAAATCTGATAGCTGCGCTACTACATGAGCCATCGCTGCTTATTCTCGACGAGCCGACGGTAGGCGTTGATGTACATTCGCGGCAGACCATAGTCCGCATACTGCAAACGCTTCACAGTCAGGGGATGACGCTCGTTTACACCTCACACGACATGAAAGAGGCAGAGCAGTTATGCACCCGTACTGCGCTGATGAACAGAGGCGTTCTGATTTGTGACGGCAAGCCTTCGGAGCTTATCGCACAAGAAGGCGTGCGCTCGCTCGAAGAACTGTTTATTAAAAAGACCGACAACGATGGGGCGATTTAATCAACTGTTACACAAGGACTTCCTGTTGCTTGTCCGCGATTTGTGGGGACTGGCGTTGCTTTTCCTTATGCCGTGGGCGCTTGTAGTGCTGATGACCTACCTGCAAGACAGCACATTCCGCTCCGTCAACGAGAACCACATCCCGTTGGTCTTGCTCAATAATGACGGCGACACTATCGGCGCGATGATTACCCGCCAGCTGCTTACAAGCGGGATTTTCGAGGTAAGCGAAGCCCGTCATTGCGAACGTAGCGAAGCAGAAGTAGAAGCCGCCGTAGCGCGTGGCGATTATCTTATCGGGGTAATAATCCCGTCCGGCGCGACGGCGAACCTTCGCGCCAAAGTTCGCGCCGAAGTAGAACGCGCTTTCGGCGCCGAAGAACAAACAACCGAACCAACCGAAAACCAACAAAACACAACAGAAACAACAGAAAACAAAGAAAAACCAACAGAAACAAAAGAAAACCAAAAGAAACCAAATGCAACCGAAATCCGCATCCTAACCGACCCCACAGTGAAGCAGTCGTTTCGCCAAACGCTTGTTCAGACGGTGAACGAGAACGCGTTGCGAGTGCAAAACAAACTGTTACTCAGCGAGATAACCCGTCAGGTAAACCGTCTTGTGCCGATGCCGATAGACATCAACCCCGATATTGACCAGGCACTGACCGTAAGCGAGAAATACGCCGTAAACCCCGACGGCAAGACCAAACTCGTCCCTGATTCGACACAGCACAACGTCCCCGCATGGAGCATGTTCGCAATCTTTTTCATCGTCATATCCCTGTCGTCCAACATGATACGCGAGCGCGAGACCGGTTGCTACAACCGCCTGATGACTACGCCCTGCCCGTTCAGCCTTTATCTGCTGAGCAAAGTCGCTGTCTATCTCTGCGTCTGCCTGCTTCAGTTGGCCCTAATCATCGTTTCCGGCATGTACCTCATCCCGTTACTTGGACTTCCGGCTCTTCAACTCGGCAGCAACCATGTCGCTCTTGCGGCGGTAGGCGTCAGCTCGTCGTTAGCCGCTATCGGCTACGGCATCGCTATCGGCAGCATAGCCCGCACCAACCAGCAGGCAAGCATCTTCGGCGCAGTGTCGGTAGTAATCCTTGCAGCGCTCGGCGGCGTCTGGATACCAACCTTCATCATGCCACGCTTCATGCAATTTATAAGCCACATCTCGCCCCTCAACTGGGGATTGAACGCTTTCAACGAACTCTTCGTCCGCAATAGCCCTTTCACCGACATAATTCATTGTGTTTCAGCCTCTTTGCTGTTTTTTATTGTTGGTATGTTTGCAGCTGTCATTGCAAAGAGGCGCTAAGAAAGTTATTAAATCGGAAAATTATTACTACTTTTGCGCAACAATAATGACTTTAGCAGTTATTTTGCAATATAGATCGATATGAAATTAAAACTGATATATCCCAAATGGAAGAAGCTGCCCGGACAGACCACTTTCAACCTGCCCCCGCACGGTCCGGTGGTCTTCGCCGCTACGCTTCCCGACTATGTGGACGTCTCGTTCACCGACGAGAACGTCGAAGACATTAATTTTGACGAGGACTGCGACCTCGTAGCCGTTTCTATGATGCTTTCCACGCAGGTGAAACGCGGCTGGGCTATTGCAGACGAATATCGCAGACGCGGCAAGAAGGTCATCTTCGGCGGCATCTCGGCTATGCTGCACGCCGAAGACACCGT
>JAISTJ010000193.1 GCA_031272655.1 Tannerella sp. | reverse complement strand
ACATCGTTGTTACAGCCGACTAACAGTCCGGCGAACAACATACTCGAAAATAAAAATTTCAACTTCATAATTTTAAAATTTTAAGTTAGTAATAAATAAATTTTTTTTGTTTGTAAATTTTGTTTCTTTTTTGTTTCTTTGTTTTGTTTTTTGACAGGTTGGGGGCGTTTTTTTTGCCCTTGGCTGTCGGTTTTTTGGATTGCTTCACTTTGGTCGCTTTGACGAGGGGGGACGATTGTTCCATTTCTGGATTGCTTCGTTCCTCGCAATGACGGGGACACAAAATTGCTTCGTTCCTCGCAATGACGGGGTTCTGTTCCTCGCTTTGACGGTGTGGTGAGCTTTCCTGTTTTTTTTGTGGGAGGGGTTTACACCTTTGACACCGCTGTGTCTGCTTCTCCCTTGTTTTGCTACTGCGTCTTAATTCTTAATTTTTAATTTTTAATTCCTTAAGACTTGTTCATTTCGTTATTCATCCTTTCTCCATACGCATAAAATTTTTAATTGTTAGTACCATATATCATTTATCTTAAACATTTCTATCTCTTCTCTCTCTATCCCCGCCCGAAGCCCCCCGTAAAGGGGGGATCAAGTGGGTGGGTATTAATGCTAAACCGTTATTCATTATTCATTATCACTTGCTTGAAAGTTTCATTAATTCATTATTCTAAACCAGATTGTAAATGTTTGTTATCTGTTGTTGCTTTGCCTTCTCGAGGCGGGTTTAGTTTCAGCATTATTATCGTAATCATCAACTCCTGCATCGCGACGGCTCCTTACATTGGTAGCTTTTTTACGAAGTTCCCTGAGGTTGTGCGTCGCTTCGGTGATACCTGCGGCTTCCGCCTGTTTGAGGTACCTCTCTGCTTCCGAGTATTTGCCGGTCAACATAAGATAGACTCCGTAGTTGTTGGCGTACTCTGGGGTAGAGTGATCTGAGAGTGCAAGATATTTTTCAGCTTCCCTGAGCCTGTTCTGCTGGAGCGCTACTGCCGCCCCGTTGAGATTGGCTACCGGATCGTCCGGAAATTCTTCCCTTGCGATATCGAAGACCCTGAGGAAATCTTTACTTCCGATAGGATAGGTGTTGGCTACGATATACATCTCGTTGAGGCTCAACATCTGTGGTGCGGTTTCAAGTTTTTGCTTCGCTTCTTCGAGTGAGAAGTCGCGCACGGTGTAGTGTACCTCGCAGTCGGTTCTTCTCAGCTTGGGAAACAGTTCATCATATATGATCTTGTATGGGTGGCCTCCGCCTACCTTCTCAAGCGCATGTTCGCGCTCATCCAAATTGTTTACTGTGTTAATCACTCTCAGGACTTCGCTCTTGTACGGCAGCGGATAGTCTTCGAGGAGTTTAAGCAGTCCTGCCCAGTCTTCGCCGCCGGTGCGGGCTTCAAACATGGAAGCGGGTATGGAGCTGTTTTTCATAAAATACCTCATCAGGGATTCGGATCTGGCTCGTGAGAGTTCGGTGTTGAACTTGACGGAGCTTTCGGGTGATGCGTATCCTACCATATAGACGCCCTGAACGGTTACGTCGCGGTCGGCGCTGATGTCGTATATCATTTTGTCTATCTTTGCCAGCTCGGACGGGTTGTTGCCGAAGTTGGGGAAGATCTCGTTCTTTCCGCGCGGGTATTCGAGGTATGCCTGTCCTATCTCACGGCGTTTCTTTATCGGCTCTACTTCGGGCTGTATATAGACGAAGCGCGGGCTGACGTTGTAACTCGGCGGTACGACTACTTCTTTCTCGGTCTGGTCTATCACCCTTGTGCGGGCTATCTTGGCCTCATCGCCGCATCCGCAGAGGTCTTCCTCTACATCAAGGTATGCCTGATCCATCCATGGCTCGAAGGGCACGGACTGGCGGTACCGGAGCTGCCCCTTGGGCTTGACAATAGCGTAAGGCGGGTTGGATTCAAACTCCATGTAT
The DNA here is from genome assembly GCA_031272655.1 of Tannerella sp. Taxonomy (GTDB): domain Bacteria; phylum Bacteroidota; class Bacteroidia; order Bacteroidales; family Tannerellaceae; genus Tannerella. The sequence goes on along the minus strand of JAISTJ010000193.1, from coordinate 8,990 downwards.
GAGGCGTCGTTGAGTTCAAGCTCACGCATGAAGGCTTTGTTGCTTGCTGTGCCCTGTATGAGCACTTTTGGCAGCTCTATCTCTTCTGTCTCCGACCCGATGACGGGTGTGAGGATCTGCGAGTAGTTTGTCTTGAGGTCGAGCTTCGACATGTCAACCGTCATGTCCACGATGAGGGAGTCGCCCTGCCGCTTCATTGACTTCTTAATGAACTGCACGCGGTCTTTCTGAGCGACAGTGGTTGTGCGCTGCGCCGCCTGCGAGGTGTTTGCGCTTGCTGTCCGGCGGGGGTTTCGGACTCCCTGCCTTTGAGCCTCCGCTACGAATGAGCAGCAGAAGAACAAGCTCAATACCAACAATATTATGTGCCTTTTGTCCATTTTGTTTCGTTTTTGTTTGTTTTGTCCGCTTCGGCCATTCATTCGGCCTTGGCGGTTATGTAGCCCCTTGCGGGGGTCTCAATTCTCAATTTATCTCAGCATATAGATGAGCGATAGTCCTGCCCGTGTGGGTCCGAAGTAGTGCGTAACGGCGTCTTCGAGGGACTGCTTGCAGTCGGTGCATCGGGACTTCTCGTAGTTGAGATAGGCGTACCCGACGCCGATTGTAAACTCCAGACTGAACCTCGGGGCGAGTATCCAGTGGTAACCGTAGCTTACTCCCGCGCCTATGAACCATCCTTCAAAGCTGTTGACGTAGATTCCGTCGCGGTCGGCATTGGAGTAGTGGATCTCGCGGTCTGCTTCTGCTTCGCCGAACTTGGAGACAAGCCCCGAATAGCGGGTTGTTCCTTCGCCGTAGCGCACGCCCGATACATCTCTCCAATCGGGATTCTCGGTTGTGCCGAAGTTTTTGCTCATCTTAACGGGGTACTGCCCGTAATATTCGCCTGAACCGTCTTTGTACCGTCCCCATCCGAAGGGTAACGTGAGCGCTCCCACGTTAAACAAGCCTCCGTGCAGGTGTGCGCCGAAGAAGTGTCCGTTGAACTTCTCGCATAACCACCAGCGTACCTCGGGTTGCACCATAAAGTGCTTGAGCTTCATTTCGCGCTGATCTACAAGGTCGTTGGTAAGATTATTGTCGTTGCCGACATTTATTCCTACCCATTTGTGCCCGAGCGTCCATGGGTTGTAATTGACCCAGATGTCGAGGGTGGTCTTGTTGTTCAGAGCGACCTCGTAACCGAGGTTGATGGTGCTCGTTGCGTCATACAGGAGGTTGGTTTTGAGAGCCATGTCCTGCGCTTTTAGCTCCGAGAGGGCGCCGATGCTCATGAAAGCCACGAAAAACATAAGTGTTGATGCTACATTCCTCATACGTTCACTTTTTTTGTTAGCGGCGGTCGCTTTTGATGGCTTGCACCGCTTACAGTTTAAATGACATTGTGACGCTTTGGATACGGGGCAAACTTGCCCACGCAAAACCAAAGTTTCACGCCGTCATGTTTTTTGTTCAAAATTTGTTAAGTCGGGGATTTGGTCACCCCATTGTTATATCTCTTATTGCCGTTTCATCTTTGTTTCCGGCCCCTCGTCAGGGCGCCTTCCGCAACCGAACTTCGACAACTCCTTTTTATTTTGTTTAGCATTGTTTGCTTGTCCCCGTCATTGCGAGGAACGAAGCAATCCAATTCCTTGTTTTTTTGTTGTTTTTTTGTCGTTTGCATGTACCCCGTCGTTGCGAGGAAGAAGCAATCCAGAAAAAAACAATCCCAAGTTTTCAGTCGGTAAGAACTCGTAAAATTCGCGTCAATAGTGGAAAGTTTGACAGTCTTCCGATAGACGAATTTTCCGATCGCTCTCGATGGATTCGTTACGAATTCATCGCAAATATACTGCTTATCCGCTTCCCCTGATTCTCTTTCAGGACAAAATTTGCAGCATATTGTACGAAGTTGGACTTTTTCAGTACAAAACCACTTAAATTCAGTACAAATTTTGTAAAAAAGACGATTTCATCGAAGATGATAGTATCTTTTTTTGTCAAAAAGAACGAATTTTCCGATGCAAAGATACAAAATTTGTTCAATTCGTCCACCTGTTTTAGCATTTTTTGCAACTTTGCCAAGCCGGTCCGGACACCAAAATAAGCTACATGTTGAAAAATTTTCACGAAACAACCGGCATTCTGTTGAAAACTTTACGAATCCATCGAGGAAAAAGTGCGCCTGTATTCAATTTTTACATAAACACCGGTATTTGCATTTTTTGAAACAGCTTTTGCTTTTTCACCGATTTTGTACACTTTTGTTCTTTACGGCTGCAAAGATACTACATTTTTTGCCACAATCCAAATAATTTTGGCAAAATTAACATAGTTTAAAGTTTATTTGAATACTGAACGCAAAGAACACTATGACACAAAGACGCGAAAACAACATATACATCCGCCATACTGCCCTACGGGCATCAGAGTGTGATGTGTGTTTTTTCCACAGGTTGAAACCTGTGGTTTATCACATACGACTCTACGAGTCGCCGTAAACTACGGGAGTTTCTTTGATAGGGCGTGCCATAATTATATAATTTTTTTGTTAATAAATTACTGCAAAGATAGGATTTTTCCGGCAAATATGCTAATTTTGCGGGAAAAATTTTGACGATGAGCGTACTGCAAGAATTTCGAAATGCGGCTTTTAAGGATACTTCTTTTGCTAATCTTATGCAGAAGCGGGTGTATAATATTCTGCTGATAGCTACAAAATACGATTCGTTCATGCTTGAAGATGACGGAAGGGTGGATGAACAGATTTTTAACGAATATATGTCTCTCTCTTTGCGGTATCCACCCCGCTTTAGGCAAGTTACGACTGAACAGGAGGCTATGAAAGTCTTGTCGCGGCACAGTTTTGAGTTGATTATTTTCATGCCTAATATGGTTGACCGCGATATCTTCGGCACTGCAAAGAAGATAAAAGAGAAGTATCCGGCTACACCTATTGTTGTGCTAACACCCTTTTCAAAAGAGGTATCAAAGAGTATCGCTCATGAGGATATCAGCGCTATTGACTATGTTTTCAGTTGGTTAGGCAACTCCGATTTGTTGCTTGCTATCATTAAGCTTGTAGAAGATAAGATGAATGCACCAGCAGATACACGTAGCGTCGGGGTACAGGTGATTCTTCTTGTTGAAGATTCCATTCGTTTCTATTCAGCGGCATTGCCTCAACTTTATAAAGTTGTTCTTGAGCAGAGCCGCGAATTTGCGAAGGAAGCCCTCAACGAGCATCAGAAGACACTAAGGATGAGAGGGAGACCGAAGATACTTCTTGCTCGCAGTTATGAAGAGGCAGTAGAACTTTACGAGGAGTATAAAGGATATATTCTTGGAGTAGTTTCCGACTTTTCTTTTATGCGCGAAGGAGTTAAAGATCCGCTTGCGGGATTGAGATTTTGCCGGAAAGTTAGAGGGATGGAATATTTAGATTGCTTCGTGCCTCGCAATGACGATACTCCTCGCAATGACGGGACTTCTCGCAATGATGATACACCTCATAATGACGATACGCCTCGCAATGATGGGGCTACTCGCAATGATATTCCAATCATTCTTGAATCATCTGAGACGGATAATGAGAAGTATGCAGAGGAATTAGGGGCTGCGTTTATAAGTAAAAACTCCAAGACATATCCTATGGATTTACGGAGTAATGTTATAGAGCGATTTGGTTTCGGTGATTTTGTTATTATCAATCCTGCGTCAGGGCAAGAGATAATGCGGATAAAGGATCTTAAAGACCTTCAGAGCAAGCTTTTTTCTATTCCCGACGATTCGTTGCGTTATCACCTGACTCACAATCATTTCTCAAGATTTCTATATTCGCGTGCACTTTTTCCGCCTGCCGAGCTGCTGCGTCAGGTGGATGTCAGCGCCTATGATGACATGAACGAAGCGCGGCAGTTTATACTTGAGGTCATCGTTCAGTATCGCAAGATGAAGAACGTCGGTGTTGTTGCCGTTTATCAAAAAGAGCGTTTCGATGAATACAGTAATTTTGCGCGGATAGGGGACGGTTCTCTTGGTGGCAAGGGTCGCGGATTAGCTTTTATAGGCGCTATGATAAAACGAAATCCTGAAATAGATTATCCCAAACTGACCGTTAATATTCCTAAGACAGTGGTACTCTGCACCGATATTTTCGATGAGTTCATGGAAACAAATAACCTGTACTCGATAGCGTTAAGCGATGTCAGCGATGAAGAAATTTTGAAGTATTTCCTTCGTTCCGGCCTTCCTACAAGGCTTATAAGCGATCTTATGGCTTTCTTTGAAGTGATAAAAGGGCCGGTTGCCGTACGTTCGTCAAGTCTGCTTGAAGATGCGCATTATCAACCATTTGCAGGTGTTTATTCTACTTATATGGCGCCATTTGTATCAGATAAATATGAAATGCTTGAATCGGTGAGCAATGCTATAAAGGGCGTTTATGCTTCGGTTTATTATCGAGCAAGCAAAGCATATATGCTGGCTACAAGCAATCTAATAGAAAGCGAGAAGATGGCCGTAGTACTTCAGGAGGTTGTCGGGCGTCAGTATGGACGGCGCTTTTATCCTACAATTAGCGGGGTGGCAAAGTCGCTTAACTTCTATCCGGTGGGAGAAGAAAAAACGGAAGAGGGGATAGTGAACATAGCTCTCGGATTGGGTAAATATGTTGTAGATGGTGGTGTTACGCTACGGTTTTCGCCTTTTCATCCGCGTAATATTTTACAGCTCAGTACTGTTGAATATGCCCTCAAGAGTACTCAGACGCAATTTTTGGCGTTGGATTTAACCGGGGATTGCTTCGTTCCTCGCAATGACGGTTTAAACAAAGGCGACGAGCACAAAAATTTTGGAACGGACGACTCGTATAACCTGCTGAGATTGTCTATACGGGAAGCTGAAAAAGACGGGGTTCTAAAATATCTTACATCAACGTATGACCCTCGCGACAATATAATTCGAGATGGTTACTATCCCGATGGTCGAAAAATCCTTTCTTTCTCCGGAATTTTAAAGCATAATACACTGCCGTTAAGCTCATTATTAGCCAATATCCTGAAACTTGGCTGCAAGGAAATGGGACGTCCTGTTGAGATTGAGTTTGCAGTTGATATAGCAGCGGGCTGCAGAGATGAAGGCGTATTATATCTGCTGCAAATACGTCCGATAGTTGATAATAAGGAAATACTTGATGAAGACTTGTCGGTTATTGATCCTTCGTCCTGTCTCCTTTTTTCACATAATGCACTCGGGCACGGAATAATCAGTGATGTGTATGATATAATATATGTACGCACGCGAGGATATAATGCAGCGGCGAGCAATATGCTTGCGTCCGAAATAGTAGCATTAAACCGTAAATTTACAGCTTCAGGTCAGGGATATATCCTCGTTGGTCCCGGCAGGTGGGGTAGTAGCGACCCTTGGCTGGGTATTCCGGTAAAGTGGTCTGATATATCCAATGCACGTGTGATAGCCGAGATAAGCCGTTCTGACAGACATATAGAACCAAGTCAAGGGACACATTTTTTTCAAAACCTTACATCCAATGGAGTAGGGTATTTTACCATTCGTCAATCTGAACAAAGTACATTTAAAATAATTGACAATGGCAATTTAAAAGTTGAAGGCACAGCAGATTGCTTCGTACCTCGCAATGACGCTTTAAACGAAATTTTCAATGAAGAATTTCTTGACGCTCAGTCGGCTGTCTATGAATCGGATTATCTGCGGCATGTCCGTTTTCCTCACCCGGTCATAATCAAAATGGATGGAAAAAGAGGAGTTGGAGTTGTCCTCAAGTAAAATTTTAAGTAAATTCTTTGCAATGAGAATAATAATTATTATCTTTGCAAGAAAAAATATAAAGTTATGATAGACTTATTAGAAGAGAAAGTTCAGAGATTATTAACTTGCAACAAACCATAATGAAAGTTTTATGCCTTTAAAATATTTACTTTGTTTATTAATAGTGTTGGGTGGCTGTTCCGAAAGGGCTCATTTTATCAATGATAGCGACTACAGGCGTGAAGTTGAGGACGACTTTAAGGCTAAGAAGGAGCTTTATGCAGATACAACACTATTTGAAGTGTTTGACAAAGAGCCGATGACAGTAGCTGAAAGTGAAGCTATGAAGTTCCTGTACGCATATATGCCTATAGGAGATATTACCGATTATGACGGGGAGTTCTGGCTTCGGAACGTACGCGCCACTCTAAGAGCGCGGGAGGAGACGACTTGGGGGCAAGCAATACCGGAACAAATTTTCAGACATTTTGTATTGCCGGTGCGAGTCAATAATGAGAATCTTGACTCAAGCCGTATCGTGTTTTATGAAGAACTTAAAGACAGGCTAAAAGGTATGTCGCTTGAAGAAGCTGTTCTTGAAGTCAATCATTGGTGCCATGAGAAGGTAGTATATACTCCATCAGACATACGTACAAGTTCTCCGTTAGCTTCAGTACGTTCCGCTTTCGGTCGCTGCGGCGAGGAATCTACATTTACTGTTGCTGCTTTGCGAGCAGTGGGTATCCCTGCTCGTCAGGTTTATACACCCAGATGGGCGCATACCGATGATAACCATGCCTGGGTTGAAGCTTGGGTTGACGGACAGTGGCATTTTATGGGGGCATGTGAGCCTGAACCTGTTCTTGACCTCGGCTGGTTTAACGCACCGGCAAGTCGCGCTCTATTGATGCATACCAAAGTGTTCGGACATTACAGCGGACCGGAAGAAATAATGGAACAAACGCCATGCTATACGGAAATTAATGTTATAGATAACTATGCTCCGTCTGCAAAGGCTACCGTCAAGGTTATTGATATTTCAGGCGCTCATGTTGAAGGCGCTACCGTAGAGTTTAAGATATATAACTATGCAGAGTTTTATACAGTGTCGCGGCAGATTTCAGGCAGTGACGGCTGTTGTTCGCTTTCAGCAGGTAAGGGGGATATGCTAGTTTGGGCTTCTAAAGATGGTAATTACGGTTTTTCAAAGATTACTTTCGGCGATTCGGATACTGTTGCTGTTATGATAGATTGCTTCGTGCCTCGCAATGACGGAGAAAAGGGAAGCAATGACGGAGAGAAGGGAAGCATTAACGGACAGACAATATGCGGCAAAAGTGCAGCATTAGATATAATTCCTCCGGTTGAAGGCGGTAGTAAAGTAGAAATTACTGATGAACAGCGAAAATCTAACAGTTTACGTCTTAGTAGAGAGGACTCCGTACGAAACAGATACACAGCGACTTTTTATACGGAAGAGACTGCAAAAACAGCGGCGGCAAAGTATTCATCCGATGAATCAATAATAAGCGAGATAGCTCGAATACTTGTCAAAAGTCGTGGTAACTACGCTGAAATAGAGAAACTTTTAAAACATAACGCCACTCAAAGAGCGATTGAATTACTCAATATAATTTCTGAAAAAGACCTTCGCGATACACCTGCAAATGTTTTGATTGACCATTTAGACAATACGCCGTCTATTCCGCCAAATCTTATAAACGGCAAAGAAGAAGAAGATGTAAATGGTTTGTCATTTTATGTACGTTATGTACTCAACCCTCGCGTCTCGAACGAATTAATCACCCCTTATAAAGGTTCTTTCTCCGCATGGATAACCAAATTGCTTGCTGCCGAGTTTAAAAAGCGACCTCAAAATATAGTTGATTGTATAAACGATATTATTAATGTACGCGATGGACAGAATCCATTGCACATACCTGTAAGTCCTGTCGGAGTTTGGCGTTCAAGACTTGCCGACAGTCATTCGCGTGATATTTTATTTGTGTCGCTTGCTCGAACTTTCGGCATACCGGCACGTATAGAGCAGGTTGCTGAGAAAGTCCAATATTATGAAAACGGTTGGAAAGACGTCAATTTTACGTCTGAAACGCCTTCGTCAGTCGGTAAAGGTTTTCTCAAAGCCGGTTATAAGCAGACTAAAACAGTAGAAAACCCGAAATATTACAGCCATTTCACTATTGCAAAGATACTTGAAGACGGCGCACTTCAAACTTTAAATTTCGAAACGGAAGGCGGAGCAGATATGGGAGAGGGGGACACATGGCGCGGATTACTTCAAAAGCCGCTTTCTTTGGATGTCGGAAATTACATGCTCATAACGGGCACAAGGATGGCAAGCGGCAAAATACTTACTCTCCTTACGCCGTTTAACATTACAAAAGACAATACAACAGAAGTAGAATTGAAGCTCAGACAAGATGAAGATGATATTCGCGTACTTGGCAATATTGACGCCGAAGCGGTTTATACAACAGCTGACGGGCTTAAATCTTCCATACTAAACACTACCGGGCGCGGCTATTTCGTTTTAGCTGTACTTGGCGTAAAAGAAGAGCCGACAAATCATGCTCTCAACGATATAGCCCGCCGAAAAGCCGATTTTGAGCGTTGGAAGCGTCCGGTAATACTTCTTTTCAAAGACAAAAAAGCCCTTGAGATGTACAATCCTGCAGAGTTTACCAACCTGCCTTCTACTATTTCATACGGAATAGATACTGACGGCAAAATAACCGGTATGATTGCCGACGCACTTAAGTTAACCAACCGTACAACGCTGCCTGTTTTCATAATAGCAGACACATTTGGACGCGTAATATTTGTTTCTCAGGGCTATACGATAGGTCTTGGGGAACAAATGATGAAGGTAGTATCAAGATTGGATTGATGGTGGAAAGAAGCACCTTTATTCCGAATCAGTACCCTTACCCTTACCCGATGAAATGCCAATAGCCCCCGCCCTTATTTTAATACAATAAGAGCAGGGGAGATATGGCGTTTATTTCCCTGATACTAAGGGAGTTAATTTACAAGGTTTTGCAGGTACGCCCTTAGATAACCTTCTCAAGCGGAGCAATGCTCTTGTTGAGGAGTTCGTCGGTCATGGGATAGTTGCTAAGGTCGCCGGCGAAATACTCGTCGTAAGCCTGCATGTCTATCAGTCCGTGTCCCGAAAGGTTGAAGAGGATGGTCTT
>JAISTJ010000084.1 GCA_031272655.1 Tannerella sp. | reverse complement strand
CCCACTTCTTTTGCCAACTTGTCGTTGCGCAGATAAACGTCGAACTCAATGGTGAACACATCGGGCAGATATGCCTTTTTGCTTTTCATCAACGGCATCATATAGCCTCCGTCCAACAGTTCGATGACTTTCTCGCCATTGACCTGCACAACTTCGATGCTGCCATTTCCGGCGTCCCACTGCGTGGGGAACTCGCCCATCTGTTCGTTGGCGAAGTCGTCGGAGAAGATAATCTCGTCTCCCGGCACGAAGTCGCTTTTGGCATAAGCCATCTCTGCGGCTTTTGGGGTGGCGGCTGCTGAGCCTGTCGAAGTAGCGGCGTCATCGTCGTCCGAAGCTTCGACTTCCACCGCTTTGGTTTGCTTTGTTGAGGTTTTGGTCGTTGACGACTTCGTCGTTGTTGTTTCGTCCGACGACTGCTTGTTTTTGTTCTCGTAAGAATTGGGGTCGGTAGCCTTGTCAATAGCTTTACTGACCGCCTCTTCCGTCTTTTGTTCCGCTTTGCGGACTGCCGTATTCTCGGCGGCGCGTTTCACGGCTCCGCCAAGACGTTTTCCAAACTGCGCATTAACAGCGCTGCTGAATGTCATCGCCATTATAACGATAATACAAAAAATCATTCTGTTCATTGTTCAAAAATTTAATAGTTAGAAATCTGCCGCAAAGGTACAACTAAAAAAATGGCTTGTCAATACGTAATTTTACGTATTTTTTGGGGGTGTTTTCTACGTAATTTTACGTAGATGGACAGTAATCCTACACTAATTTTTATTGTTTCAATGAATCTACGGCGAAAATACTTTCGACTATTCGTCCGGTAGCTCCGGCATTGTGATTAACGAAATTGCCCGCCTCTTTGCCTGACGAAAGACGCAGTTCGCTGTCGGTAACAAGGCGGTCTATGCAGTCGTTGAACGCCGCCGCGCTGTCGGTAGTGAACGCGCCGCCGCAGGCAAGCAGTTCGCGGGCTTCGCGAAACTTCTGATATTTAGGACCAAAGACCACCGGTATGCCATATACGGCGGCTTCGAGGGTGTTATGTATGCCTTCGCCGAAGCCGCCGCCTATGTATGCCACGTCGCCATAGCGATAGATGGCTGACAGTAAGCCGAAACTGTCGATTATAAGACAGTCGCACGAGCGCAGACTGTCGTCGCACGATTCCGACATGCGAACAGCCGGACGATGAAGCAGCGACTGTATATACAGCAAATGCTCGCGGTGAATCTCGTGTGGCGCTATTATCAGTTTCACTTCGGGGTGGGCGTTGAAGTACGGGATGAGTATTTCCTCGTCCTGCGACCAGGTGCTCCCTGCCACGAGTATTGTCTTGCCGCCTTCGGTAAACGTCTCTATTTCAGGCAATAATCTTGCTTTCTGCTGTATTTCCAAAACGCGGTCAAAACGGGTGTCGCCGCAAACTTCCACATTTTCAATGCCATAACCGGCAAGCAACTCCCGCGAGTTCTCGTCCTGTACAAAAAGGCGCTCGTAACAGAACAGCGCCTTGCGATACCATTTGCCGTACCACCTGAAAAACAACTGGTTAGGACGGAAGATGGCTGATATGAGGTAGGTGCGGACGCCGCGACGCTTCAGTTCCGTCAGATAGTTGAGCCAGAACTCGTATTTGATGAAGACGGCGATGTACGGGTTGGAGAGGTTGAGGAACTTGCGTACCTTGAACGGCGTGTCGAAGGGCAGGTAGCAAATAACGTCGGCGCCCTCGTAGTTCTTGCGCACTTCGTAGCCCGAAGGCGAAAAGAAAGTGAGCAGAATTTTGTATTCGGGATACCTCTGTCGTATGATTTCCATCATTGGTCTGCCTTGCTCGAACTCGCCCAGCGAGGCGGCATGAAACCATATATAACGGGCATTGCGGTCTATCTGCTTCCGCAGTATGCCGTTGGTATGCCACTGTCCGAGCCTCGTCATCCGCGCTTTGCGGTTGAACAGCGAAGCCAACTCTACGGTAAATGCATAAAGATGTAAGGCTAATGTATAAATATAACGCACTGTGTATTAGTTTAATAGTTCTACTGCTTTTTGTATTCTCGCGATAGTCTCTTCTTTGCCTATGGCTTCGGTTAAGTGAAATATTTGCGGTCCAATGCCCTGACCTACAAGCGCCAATCGTACTGCGTTCATTATGTTGCCAAGCGAATAGCCTTTGCTTTCTATCCATGCCTTGACGTATTCTTCGGTTCCTTCCACGTCAAAAGGTTCTCGTGTGCGCAGTACTTCCGTCAGTTCGGTCAGTTGCGCCGCGCTGTCGTCTTTCCACCGCTTGCGCCGCGTCTTTTCGTCGTATTCTGTTGGCGGCACGAAGAAATAGTAGGTCAAGTCCCACAATTCGCTGACGAAACTGACGCGCTCTTTCATCAGACCTACTACCTTTTCTATATAGGCGTCGCTGACGTCTTTTACGCCATGGCTGTCGAGTATGGGGCGGAACATGCGTGCGACGTCTGCGTTGCTGCGTTGCTGCAAATATTTGTGGTTGAACCACTTGCCTTTTTCATAGTCGAACTTGGCGCCGCTTTTGCTGCAGCGGCTGAGGTCGAACAGTTCGGTCATCTCGTCTAAAGTCATCATTTCCACGTCATTACCCGGATTCCACCCCAGCAGGGCAAGGAAGTTGAGCACTGCTTCGGGCAAGTAGCCGCTCTCGCGGTAGCCGCTTGAGACCTCGCCGCTTTTGGGGTCGCGCCATTCGAGCGGAAAGACGGGGAAGCCCAGACGGTCGCCGTCGCGCTTGCTCAGTTTGCCGCCACCTTCGGGCTTGAGCAGCAGCGGCAGGTGCGCAAACTGCGGCATCGTGTCAGCCCAGCCTAAATAGCGATACAGCAAGACGTGCAACGGGGCGCTCGAAAGCCATTCCTCGCCGCGTATAACGTGCGTTATCCGCATCAGATGGTCGTCCACTATGTTCGCAAGGTGGTATGTTGGCAGATTGTCAGACGACTTGAACAGTGCTTTGTCGTCAATGATTGAAGAATTAAACACCACATCGCCGCGTATAAGGTCTTGAACGTGAACCTCTTCGTCAGGCTCTATCTTCATCCTTACTATAGAGCGCTCTCCGGCGCGGAGCAGACTTTCTACTTCTGCCTTCGACAGCGTCAGCGAATTGCGCATCTGCATGCGCGTTGAGGCGTCATACTGAAAATTAGGCGTTCGCCGACGCGCCTCTTCCAATTCTTCGGGCGTGTCGAAAGCGTGATAGGCGAGACCGGCGTCAAGCAGGCACTCAACGTATTGACGGTAAATGTCTTTGCGCTCGCTCTGGCGGTACGGACCACAGTCGCCGCCATAACTGACGCCCTCGTCAAACGGGATGTTGAGCCATTTAAAGGCTTCGATGATGTATTCTTCTGCTCCGGGCACAAAACGTTGGCTGTCAGTGTCTTCTATCCGAAGCAGCATTTTTCCGCCATGTTTGCGGGCGAAGAGGTAATTATACAGCGCTGTGCGCACGCCGCCGATGTGCAGCGGTCCGGTAGGGCTTGGCGCAAAACGCACTCTAACAGATTGTTCTGTCATAATTAAACGGTTTTACGACTACAAAAGTAATCATTTTTCCCGAAAACAAATTCAAAAAATGCCGAAAAATTTATTCTCGGAATTTGGAAATGATTTATTCATTCCATTCGGGCGGCGTCAACTCAAGCAGGTGTCGGACGAAGAAATCGCGGCGTTTACGTTCCCCGTAAGTCTCGCCGAGAGTATGTTTGACGCCCGGAAGCATCACAAACTCAAACTCTTTCTTGTGTTTTATCAACTCATCAACGACCTGAAGGGTGCTTGACGGGTCAACATTATCGTCGAGTTCGCCGAGAATGAGCATCAGTTTGCCTTGCAGACGGTAGGCGTTGCAGACATTGGACGATTCTTCGTAATGCTTGCCGATGGGATAACCCATCCACTGCTCGTTCCACCAAATTTTGTCCATACGGTTGTCGTGGCATCCGCAGGACGATACCGCAACTTTGTAGAAATCAGGATGAAACAGCACGGCGCCCATTGAGTTCTGGCCGCCCGCCGAGCCACCGTAAATACCTACCCTGTCTATATCCATGTACGGATATTTCTTTGCGGCAGCCTTAAGCCATGCTATATGGTCGGGCAGGCCTGCATCTTTGAGGTTTTGCCAACAGACGTCATGGAACGCTTTAGAGCGGTTTGCCGTTCCCATGCCGTCAATCAGGACGGTGATGAAGCCCACTTCCGCGAGACCAGAGCAGCGGTAAGAGGTCAAAAATGACTTGGGAACATGCGAGTCGTGAGGTCCCGAATAGATATATTCCACTATGGGATATTTCTTTGAAGGGTCGAAATCCGTTGGTCGGATAATCATCCCCCAGATATCGGTTTTGCCGTCGCGTCCTTTGGCTGTGAACACTTCGGGCATGCGCCATCCTGCTTCAACAGCCTTGCTTATATCGGCTTTTTCCACTTGAAAAAGTACTTTTCCGTCTGATACAGAGCGCAATACAGTAATGGGAGGCAGGTCCACACGCGAGTAGTTATCAACCATCACGCTGAAATCTTTGCTGAAAGTAACCAAGTGTGTGGCGTTTTCGGGCGTCAGGGGAGTGATTTTGCCGTTATCAATTTGAAGCGAGTAATATTTTTCCAAATAAGGGTCTTCGCCTTTATCCCTGCCGCAAGCCTTGAAGATAAGGGTGCGGTTTTTCTCGTCCACATGCGCAACCGATTTCACAACCCACTCACCTTTAGTCAGTTGGCGTTTTACGCTACCTGTCTTAAAATCATACAGATAGAGGTGTCTCCATCCGTCGCGCTCGGAAATCCAGAGCATCTCGCCTGCTTCTTTGAGAAAAAAATGATACAGCATGTTATAATAGATGAAAGTATTACTTGTCTCATCCACAACGGGATAGGTCTTACCCGTCGCCGCTTCCGTGCGGTAAATCACATATTCCTGATGGCCGCGTTTGTTGAAGGCGAACGTGAACTGCGTGCTGTCGTACCATTCGATATGTGATAATTCAAACTGATTTTCAACATCTTTCACTTCGGCAGCAAACCCTTTTCCCGTTTCGGAATTGAATACTACAGGACGACGTATCGGCAACGCATCACCAGGCTTGACGTAATCAATATTGTTCGTGCGGGGTTGCAACTGGTCGTCGGGCGACGAATCAATAAGATAAAGCTGCCGCGTATCCACAGGACGGTATTTGCAACTGACAAGATATTTGGAATCAGGCGACCATACTATCCTTGAACCGTAATATTCAAAGGGCGAGCCATCGAAACTTAACTGACGTATCTCTTTGGTTTTCAGGTCTCTAACCCATACGTTCCCTTCGGAAATATATGCTTCTTTCTTGCCGTCGGGCGCTTTCACAGGTTCTTTACTGTTCTCTTTGAAAACGCTTCCCCAGTAGCCTTCACCTCTAAACGGGAAACCGCCGCGCTGCTCTTCGCGTATGCTGTAATCATTGAGATTGAGTACCAGACGTTTCTCTTTTTCATTGAACGACAGCCTTTTCAACTCTTTGTCGAAGCGAGGACGAAACAGGTTGAGTTTGCCAGCATCCACAACGGTATCTTTGAGGTAGGCGCTAAGCGAGTCGGCAAACCGTTGGTGGTCGAAAGCAGGCCTTTTCTCTTTCTTGTCGGCGTCAAGCAGCATATACCGCTTTCCATCAGGCGTATTGGTCTGATACCAAAAGAGATGCGTATCTTCGATGTTTTCAACCGTCTGAACGCCATTGTAATACAGGTCGCCATACTTCTTTGCAAAGTCATCAGCCCGCGAATATTTTTCTTTCAAATCGTCGGCATGCGCGGCAATGGCAAACGACAGCGCCAAAGCCGTAATAAGTTGTATTCGGTTCATAATAAAAATGATAATTAATTAGTTAAAGCGCCGCAATTTACAAATTTTCCGACAATTAAAAATGATTTTAGACAAAAATTGCATAAAAACGGACAATTTTTGCGCTACGGAGAAATCATCAAATCAACGCATTCTTCACAACTTCCATAATATCAGATACATAGATAAAAGAAAGCCCTTTCAGGTATTCGGCTTTTATTTCCGTAATATCTTTGCGATTTTCTTCCGACAGGATTATTTCTTTAATGCCTGCACGCTTGGCAGCTAAGATTTTCTCTTTGATACCTCCTACGGGCATTACTTTTCCTCTAAGGGTAATCTCGCCTGTCATAGCAATATTTTTACGCACTAAACGTTTGGTAAATGCTGACACTATGGATGTTACCATTGTTATTCCTGCACTTGGACCATCTTTTGGTATTGCGCCTTCAGGGACATGAATATGCACATTTTTGTCTTCAAACGCCTCTTCCTCTATACCAAATGTTTTAGCATGAGCATGCACGTACTCAAGCGCTATTACTGCCGATTCTTTCATAACGTCTCCGAGATTACCTGTGATTGTCAGCTTGGATCCCTTGTTACGGCTAAGTGAAGTTTCTACAAAAAGTATTTCGCCGCCAACGGCCGTCCACGCAAGACCAGTTACTACACCTGCATATTCATTGCCTTGATATTTTTCAGGATTGTATTCTGCAACTCCAAGATAATCAGTTACTTGTGCCGTTGTAATAAGCGTGGGATATTTATCATCAGAAGCAATCTTCCGCGCAACTTTACGTAACAACTTTGCTATCTTCTTCTCCAACTCTCTTACGCCGCTTTCGTGGGTGTATGAATCAATTATAAGTCGTATTGCCGCCTTATCGAAAGCAACTTGTTTACTCTCTATTCCATGAGCAGATAATTGTCTGGGAATAAGATGCTTAATAGCTATTTGCAATTTTTCTTCTGCAATGTATCCGCTCATTTCAATAAGTTCCATACGATCCAAGAGGGGCTGAGAGATAGTTCCAAGACTATTGGCTGTGGCAATAAACATTACTTTTGACAGATCAAAATCTATATCAAGATAATTATCGTGGAAATGTTCATTTTGTTCAGGATCAAGCACTTCGAGAAGAGCCGCCGCAGGGTCGCCTTTGAAATCTGCGCCAACCTTGTCTATTTCGTCAAGAACGAAAACAGGGTTTGATTTACCTGCTTTCTTGATATTTTCAATGATTCTTCCTGCCATTGCGCCAATATATGTACGTCTGTGTCCGCGAATCTCCGCCTCGTCGTGCAAACCGCCTAGCGACACGCGCACATACTTACGACCAAGCGCTTCGGCTATGGATTTGCCGAGAGAAGTCTTGCCGACGCCTGGAGGTCCATACAGGCAGATGATTGGCGCACGCATGTCTTTTTTAAGTTTCAGCACCGCAAGATGTTCAATAATACGCTCTTTCACCTTATCCATTCCAAAATGGTCGCGGTTGAGTATTTTTTCAGCGCGTTTCAGATTGAAATTGTCTTTGCTAAAATCGTTCCAAGGAAGATTGACTATGGTCTGAACGTACTGAATTTGAAGTGAATAGTCTGGGGAATGGACATTCAGCCGTTCAAGTTTGGCAACCTCTTTTTCAAAAATCTCGCCTGTTTCCTTTGACCACTTCTTTTTCTTTGCTTTTTCGCGCAACTCCTTGATTTCCATCTCATTGATATTATCATTGCCGAGTTCTTTCTGGATAGCTTTAATCTGCTGATTAAGAAAGTATTCCTTTTGCTGCTTGTTGATATCTTCGGCTGTCTTCATCTGAATGGAAGTTTTAAGTTCTATCAGTTTGTATTCTTTGTTGAGAATGGCAAGCAGTTTTGTAGCGCGTTCTTTAAGGTTGTCTATGTCAAGCAGTTCCTGTTTGATGTTCGCTTCGGGAATCATGTTGCAGGACGCAAAATTTATCAGATACATCATGTTCAGATTGTTCCGAAGCGAGAAAATAAGATCCCGCGGCGGGTCATAAGAAGATGATAACATTTTGATAGTCAGGTCTTTAACAGCTGAAATTGTAGCCTCGAACTCATTGTCTTTTTTTGCAGGCGCAGTGTCGTCAAGCAGTCCTACCATCCCGTACAGATACGGTTTGGTTTTTGTTACGGACTTCAGGCGGAAGCGTTTCTTTCCCTGCAAAATAACGGTAGTTGAGCCGTCGGGCATTTCGAGAATGCGCATTATTTCGGCGATAGTGCCGATCGGATGAAGGTCTTTCAGCGTCGGTTCGTCGGTTGACGGGTCTTTTTGACAACAAACGCCTATCAATGTCTTTTTTTGAAAAGCATCGCGGATAAGTTGCATTGACATCGCCCTGCCTGCAACAATCGGCAAAGCGACGCCCGGAAAAAGCACCATATTCCTCAAAGGGAGTATTGGCAGCGTTTTCCCTATTTTGTCAAGTCCGTTGTCGGCAAAATTTTCGTCCAACTCGCCGTCAAACAGCACCGGCACAGCAATCATTGCATCGTCGGAAGGTTGCGAAGTTTCCTGCGAATATATAATAAGTGAAGTTTTTTTATCCATAATTAAATCCGGCTTGTCTTACTGCACCATTTCCCGAAAGACGCTATCACCACAAAGCACAAGAACGGCAGGATGAACGAGATGCGAACGGACGAGAGGGCGTCGCCGAACCATGTGGCGTTATCTATCAGGACGCCTTGCAGCCACGGCATGATGCTGCCGCCGCCAATAGCAAGTATTAAACCGGAAGAGGCTAATTTGGCTTCGTCTCCCATGCCTTTCAACGCTATGCCGTATATTGTGGGGAACATCAGCGACATACAGATAGAAATAGCGACAAGGCAGTACAGTCCCCAATACGCGCCAAAATACTGACCATCAACATATTGCGCATTCGACAGGAATATCACGCCAAGAGTCAGTAATCCGCCGGCAATGGCGAGGGTAGAAAGCAAAACGCTGGGTTTGAAGAATTTAAGCAGGAAAGTACAAATAAACCGGCTCAAAACAAAAGATGCCATCGCTACAATATTATAATTCTGCGCAATGGATTTCGGCATCCCGAGTTCGTGTCCCGCATATTGGATGATATACGTCCAAACCATTATCTGCACGCCTACATAAAAGGTCTGTGCGACAACCGACCACAGGTACCGCTTGTTGGCAAAAAGGATGCGGACAGTCTGCCCGAGGGTGTAAGACCTGCCTTCATCGGCGGTGATACGCGGCAGACGAGTGAAAAAGAACAGCGCAAAAAACGCCAGAACGACCAGACCGAGAATGAGATACGGGCCGCTTATGATGTCAAGGTCAGCTTTGCGGATGACTGAAAGCGCCTCAGGATCAACCGATTGCAACGCCTGACGAACATTCTCTGCGAAAGGTTTTGAGACGTCAATAGCGGCGGCTGCGTCGGCGCTTTTTTGCTGCAACATTGACAGCGCCGAGTTGTCGTTTATTTCAAGTTTCTTAAGTATCACATTACTTGCTATAAACATCCCTGTGATAGACCCCATCGGGTTGAACGCCTGCGCGAAGTTAAGGCGGCGGGTGGAGTTTTCATCGGGTCCGAGCGCGAGAATATAAGGATTTGAAGTTGTTTCGAGGAACGATAATCCGCACGTCATGATGAAATAAGCAATCAGGAAAGCCCAGAAAGCCATAGCGTTACCTGCGGGAATAAAGAGCAGGCATCCGATAGCGTACAACCCAAGCCCTACCAATATGCCTTTCTTATAGTTGAACTTGCGGATGAACAGCGCGGCAGGGATGGCCATGAAGCAGTAACCGCCGTAGAAAGCCGTCTGCACAAGGGCGCTGTCGGCCGTTGATATTAACAGAATGTTTTTAAACGCAGCAACCATCGGGTTGGTGATGTCATTCGCAAATCCCCACAAAGCAAATAGCGATGTTACAAGGATGAATGGAAAGAGGTAGTTCTTACCGTTTTTTGTAAATAAGTTTGACATTGTTGTTTCAGCTTTTTTAGTATTATTTAGCCGCAAAAGTAACAATAAAATCCGAAAAAACTGTTTTTATATCGAAAAAATCCCATTTTGGACTTTAATTTGTTGTTATGAGGCGCACCGGACCAAGCAGACCTGACGGCTGCAACTCAGGGGCTTGACGGGGGATGTAGTTAAGGCGGCGCTCTTCGGGCGGTAACTGGCAATCGCCCACTATGCGATTGAGCCAGGTGTTAACGACCTCTATCTCTAACTCGTTAACGCCTTCTTT
>JAISTJ010000071.1 GCA_031272655.1 Tannerella sp. | reverse complement strand
AAAACAAAGAAATATTTTCGATTTACATCCATTTTTATTAACTTTGCAATGAAATAATATATTCTATGGAGAAGCAAGAAACTTATAATGAGGCGATTGCGCAACTTAAAGCAATCGTTGAGGATATAGAGAAGGGCGAACTTGATGTGGACGTTCTTTCTGATAAAGTAAAGGAAGCTACACGGCTGATAAAACTGTGTAAGGATAAACTGTTTAAAGCAGACGAAGACGTCAAAAAGATACTCGAAGAGATAGATACTTAGTATGAAACGAGCAGTTATCATCGTAGCCGGAGGACAGGGTTTGCGTATGGGAGGCGAGTTACCCAAACAGTTCCTGCCGCTCAACGGTAAACCTCTTTTGATGCACACTCTCGAAGCATTCTACAAATGGGACAATGAAGTAGAGTTGCTTGCAGTCATCCCCAAACAACATGCCGGATATTGGAGCATGCTTTGTCGCGAGATAGGTTGTGCAGCTCCTCATCGTCTCGTTTATGGTGGCGCTTCAAGGATTGAGTCGGTGCGTAACGGTCTGCAAGCCACTGATTGTGATGGTATTATTGCTGTTCATGACGGTGTGAGACCGTTTGTTAATTCAAATGTGATAACAAACTGTTTCAATGCTGCCGAGAGTTACGGAGCAGCTATTCCGGTTGTAGAAATGATTGATTCGGTGCGGGAAATTATTACACACGACAGTAGCCGCGTTTTCGACCGAAATAAACTACGTGTTGTCCAGACGCCACAGGTATTTCAGGCAAAAATTCTGCGAGAGGCTTATCAAAAAGAACTTAAAGAAAGTTTTACAGATGATGCGGCGATAGTGGAAGCTGCCGGATACAGTATTAAACTCGTTGCAGGCAACTGCGAAAACATTAAAATAACTACCCCGTTAGATATGATGATTGCAGAATCGCTTTTGAAAAATGATTGAAAATCAAGAAATAAAGTACCTGCCAGGTGTTGGACCTAAAAAGGCGGAAATCCTGAAAAAAGAAGCTAATATAGTGTTTTTCAGTGATTTGATGTACTATTTTCCATATAAATATGTTGACAGAAGCCGTTTTTGGACAATTAGTGAGATAGACGGCGAAATGCCTTATATTCAACTAAAAGGGAAGATACTTTTTTTTGATTATGTGGGCGAAGGAAGAAAAAAACGCTTGATAGCAAAATTCACAGATGGTAAAAATACGATTGACTTGCTGTGGTTTAACGGGCTTAAATACATCACCGAAAAGTATAAAACTAATACCGAATACATTATTTTCGGCAAACCTTCCGAATTTAACGGTGAGTATAACATTGTACACCCTGATATTGACCCTATTGAGAATGCTTCACAGGTAGCTAACGGGCTAACGCCGTTCTACAATACTACTGAAGTGATGAAGAAAGCGTTCATCAACTCGCGTGCAATCCAAAACATGCAGTTCACGTTGCAGGCACATCTAAAAGAGCCGCTTTCCGAAACTCTGCCGTCAAACATACTGTCGCAAGTGAAAATGATGTCGTTCCAAGAGGCGATGAAAAACATCCACTTCCCTGAAACAACCGAGAAACTGCAAAAAGCACAGATTAGGCTGAAGTTTGACGAACTGTTTTATATACAACTCAATATCCTTCAGACGGCTACTTTGCGACGAAAAAAACTTAAAGGTTTAGTATTCAGTAGAGTAGGGGAGGCTTTTAATACTTTTTACAAAGAATATCTGCCGTTTGAACTGACAAACGCCCAAAAGCGCGTTCTTCGCGAGATAAGGGCAGATATGGGGAGCGGCAGACAGATGAACCGTCTGCTGCAGGGTGATGTTGGCAGCGGCAAGACGCTTGTAGCGCTGATGTCTATGCTTCTCGCCAAAGACAACGGCTTTCAGGCTTGCATGATGGCGCCAACAGAAATACTTGCAAATCAGCATTATACAACATTAAAAGAGTTTCTGAAAGACATGAACATTCGCGTAGAGCTGCTCACAGGTTCAACTACGCAAAAACAACGTAACAGATTGCTACCGGAACTTGCTACCGGAGAGATAGATATACTTGTGGGCACTCATGCTTTGATAGAAAATACAGTGATATTCAAATCATTAGGATTTGCTGTAATTGATGAGCAACATCGTTTCGGAGTAGAGCAGCGCTCAAAGCTGTGGGTCAAGAATGCAGTAGCGCCGCATGTGTTGATAATGACCGCTACACCAATTCCCCGTACTTTAGCAATGACCCTCTATGGCGACCTTGATGTGTCGGTGATAGACGAGTTGCCTCCAGGCCGTAAACCGATAAAAACCGTTCATCGCTACGATACAAAGCGGGCGGAGGTGTTTCGGTTCCTTCGCTCGGAGATTTCAAAAGGCAGGCAGGTATATGTCGTTTATCCCCTTATACAGGAGAGTGAAAACAGTGATTATAAGAATCTTGAAGAAGGATACGAAGTGTTCTGCAAGGTTTTCCCCGAATATCGTGTTTGTATGGTTCACGGCAGGATGAAGGCAAAAGAGAAAGAAGCTGCCATGCAACTGTTTGTATCGGGACAGGCGCAGATACTTGTTGCAACGACGGTGATAGAGGTAGGCGTCAATGTGCCAAACGCCTCTGTTATGGTCATTGAAAGCGCCGAACGTTTCGGACTCTCTCAGCTTCATCAACTTAGGGGCAGGGTAGGGCGTGGCGCCGATCAGTCGTACTGTATCCTCGTGTCATCATTCAAACTGAACCATACTACCCGTAAACGCCTTGAGATAATGGTCAGCACAACCGACGGTTTTAAGATTGCCGAAGCAGACCTTGAACTGCGCGGCGCCGGCGATATTGAAGGAACGCAACAGAGCGGCGAAGGACTATTTCTGAAGATTGCCAGCCTTGCAACCGACGGCAATATTCTGCAATATGCACGTAATATAGCCGAGAAAACCCTTGACGACGACCCCGATCTAATCAAACCCCCAAACCGGCTTCTAAAAGAGCGTCTCGCAGAATTATTTCGTAGAAAAATGAACTGGGGACTGATTTCGTAAAAAATTTTTATTACTTTTGTAGCCACCTAACTTGTGAAGCTATTAAAAACAACTACGTAAATGACTAAACTTGAAGATATTATATATAGAAACGTTGAGACGCTGACTTGCAATGACAAGCCTGAATATCGGCTTGTGCCGCGCAACGAAAAGCAATCGCTTCCTAACACACTGAAACTCAGGGAAATAATAACTATCATTAAAGACATCTTGTTTCCGGGATTTTTCAGCGACCTCATCAAAGAATGTGAATCGCTGAAGGAATATCAGGCTTTGATGATGCACTGCCTGAATAATTCCCTCAAGGAGCAGATAGAAAACAGCCTGCGGTTTTGTCCCGAAGACGCCGGAACGCCTGTCGCTTCAGCGCCCAGAAAGAACCTCACGGCTGTTTCCGCGAAACTTTCGGAGCAGTTTATGGAAAAACTTCCGGAGATAAAGCGCCTGCTATGCACCGACGTACAGGCGATGTTCGACAACGACCCCGCCGCAAAGAACAAAGCAGAGGTAATCATCTGTTACCCAAGCATTCAAGCTATGATTCATTACCGCGTGGGGCATGAACTGTTGATTCTGGGCATACCGCTCCTGCCGCGCATCATCACCGAGATGGCACATTCGGCGACGGGCATTGACATCCATCCGGGCGCACAGATCGGCGAGTACTTCAGCATTGACCACGGGACGGGCGTCGTTATCGGCGAGACAACGATTATCGGCAGCCATGTTCATCTTTATAAGGGAGTTACGCTTGGGGCGAAAAATTTTGTCCTTGACGAGTGCGGCAATCCTGTGAATGTGCCCCGCCACCCGATTATTGAGGATAATGTTGTGATTTATTCCAACGCAACCGTTCTGGGGCGCATCACGATAGGGCACGATTCAGTCATCGGCGGCAATGTTTGGCTGACAACTTCCGTCGCCCCACATTCCCGTATCGTCCAACAAAAGGCTTCCAATGAGTAACTTAGTGATTCCAGTTCACGAGGAATAGCCGCTTTGTGGCGCGTGTGAAGGCGGTGTAGAGCCAGCGGTAGAAACTTTCGCCGAGCATCTCGTCGGCAACATACCCCACATCAAGGTACACGTCGCTCCATTGCCCGCCCTGCGCCTTATGGCACGTAACGGCATAAGCGTACTTGACCTGCACGGCGTTGAAAAAAGCGTCGTCTTTGATGCGTTTCATCTGCTCCGAACGGGAAGAACTGTCGGCATAATCCTCCGCAACCGCCTGAAACAGCTTGTCGCCCTGCTCTTTAGTAAGTGCAGGCGCCTCCGTATTGAGCGTGTCAAGCATTATCTTCATCTCAAGCTCAATGTCGTAGTCGGCAAACCACGCTAAAATGTCGCAAAAACGGAAGCCATAGCACTCCAACTTACGCCTGACGCGCTTCACTTCAATGATTTCGCCGTTAGCGATAAACTCCGTCTCCTTGTTGCTTTTGCCCGCGAAATAGTTGTTTTTCACCACCATAAGCCTGTCGCCCGACGTGATTTCTTCTTCCCTGTAAAGAATCCGGTTGCGGATGCCATTATTATAGATGTTGGCATTTTTATTTGAACGGCATATAACTATCGTATTATCAATGCCTTCGCGACTGTAGGACGACGAAATCGCCTCTATCAATTCGTCGCCGCCGATGTTGCGAATATCGTGGAAACCGGCGGTAACGAGCTTCGGGAAGAGTTCCACAGCGCCGTTCCGCAATGCGTTCCGCAGATTGGTCGCATTGAAAAGTATCCCCGAATCTTCCTGTTGGCGTACCACTTGAGTAAGCTGAATTTCAGAGACTTGCAAGTTGTATTTCTGCAGATATGAAGCGCTGAGGGCGGGGCTTTCGGTCAAGGATACGGGTGGCAGCTGGGCGTCGTCGCCAACGAGTATCACGCGGCAGTTTTCACCCGAATATATATAATGTATGAGGTCATCGAGCAGTCTGCCGCTACCGAAAAAAGCAGCCCCTGTCGTGTCGTTTGAAATCATTGACGCCTCATCAACTATGAAGATCGTGTCTTTGTGCGTGTTATTTGCCAGCCCGAAGCCGGAACCCTCATCAGCAAAGCTTTTCAGGCGGTAAATCTTCTTGTGTATGGTAAAAGCGGGAAAGCCCGAATACTCCGAAAAAACTTTTGCAGCCCTGCCCGTAGGCGCCAGCAGGACAGCTTTTCCGCCGAGCGAAAAGAGCATTTTGACGACCGAAGCGAGCAAAGTGGTCTTACCCGTTCCCGCATAACCTTTGAGGAGAAGAGCGCTGTCGCTCTCGTGCGAGGTAAGGAAAAGTGCGAGAGATTGCAGTGCTGATGCCTGTTCCGGAGTAGGCGTGAAAGAAAAAAAAGAAAGCGTTTTTTGAAGCGCAAAATCAACATTCATAAAAAAAATAAAAAAAAATTTGGCGATAAAGATAGTAATTTAAATAATCTTTCTTATATTTGCACGTCGAAAAGTAACATTAAACAATAATTAAAATAGTATGAAAGTCATTCTTAGAATCTTATTAGTAGCTGCTATAGCAGTGCTAATTTACATGTGCGTTCAGAGTATTTTGACGCCAGTGAACTTTGAGAAAGTGCAGAAAGCAAGGGAGCAGGCTATTGTAGAGCGGCTCATAGTCATCCGCAACGCTCAGATCGGTTTCAGGAATATCCACGGCAAGTATGCCGGCAACTTTGACGAGTTGCAGAAGTTCCTCAACGAAGAAAGAATCCCGTTCGTCGTCAAGAAGGGTGAGCTTACCGATGACCAGCTGAAAGACGGTCTTACGGAGAAGAAGGCGATGGAAATCATCGCCAAAGCCAAGAAAACCGGCAAAGACGACGAGGTGAAGAAGAACAAACTGCAGAACTTCTCCCGCGACACTACTTGGGTGCTGGCTAAAGACACCCTTATCCAGCAAGGCTATGATATAGCCGCCCTCCCGAAAGTGCCCGGATTTGAAAACAAATCGTTCGAGCTTGACACTGCTACGTTGTCGTCGCCGTCAGGTTACACCGTACCGGTATTCCAGTGTTCCGTGCCTTATGATGTCTATCTTGGAGACCTTGACCATCAGTTACTTGTCAATCTAAAAGACAAAACTACCAAGCTCAACAAATACAACGGTCTGAGAGTAGGTTCCGTTACCGAAAT
Source organism: Tannerella sp. (assembly GCA_031272655.1). Classification (GTDB taxonomy): domain Bacteria; phylum Bacteroidota; class Bacteroidia; order Bacteroidales; family Tannerellaceae; genus Tannerella. The sequence goes on along the minus strand of JAISTJ010000071.1, from coordinate 3,640 downwards.
CAACAACAACGCGGGCAACTGGGAACAATTCTAAACGGTTATCAAGATGAAAATACGTGTTCCGTACACGCTGACAGCTGATAATTCGGACAACTATGAAGTATCCATCCGGCTTTGGTCGGATGGAATTTCTTTTTCGGGTTTTACGCCTTCCGAAAGGGACAGTTTCTTCATCAATACTGTTCGCTTTGAACCTGATATGCCTGTCTTTCAGTCTGTTAAAAATGTTTTCTTTGCTAACCAATGCCTTTCCTATCTTTATTCTTCGCTAAGCGTGCTGTGCGTTACGGAGCGCTATTCGCTTGTGCCGATGAGCGTTTGGTCGGAAAAAGACAAAGACCTGCTGTTTTCATACTGTCATAAAAAAGATGACAACATGAGGGTTATGGCGCAACGGATGAAACAGTTCGACGCCATGATGCTGTATGACCTTGATTCCGAGACGTATGAGTTTTTGTCGCGCTCGCTTGTAAACCCGCGATTCGTCCATTTTATGACCCCGTCGCTGAGCCTGTGGCAGAAAAACAGCCTCATGAATTATCCGAAGCAGATGTACGTGGCGCTCGGCAGGAATAATATGGAAATAGCGTGCTTTGAACAGGGCGAACTGCTGTTCCTTAACTCTTTCGCCCATGATACGGAAAACGATGTTTTGTATTACATCCTTTACGCATGTAAACAGCTGAATTTCAATCAGTTAGATGACCATGTTTATTTTGTTGGCGACAGCCGCAGGTGTCAGTCAATAATCTCATTAATAAAGAGATACTTAGCCAAAGCCGAGTATCTGCCTGTACGTTCCCATAAGTTCCTGCTTCCCGAAGACGCGGGAGTGAGTTTTGACATCATAGCGCTAACGGAATGCGCATTATAAGCGGGATATACGGCCGGCGGCGGTTTCAGACGCCATCATCGTTCAAAGCGCGCCCTACAACCGATTTCGCGAAAGAGAACCTCTTCAACGTCCTGTCGAACATCATTGATTTCGACGGGCTGGCGGGGCTTGATTTGTTTTCCGGCACGGGCAGCATCGCGTTTGAGCTGCTTTCGCGCGGTTGCACTGCGGTTACGGCCGTTGAAGCCGACCGCTCACATGCTGCTTTTATCGCTAATGTGGCTGCCAAGCTGCAAACCGACAAACTTAACCTTATCCGCGGCGACGTCTTCAGGTTTCTTGCGGCGTGCCCCCGCGAGTCGTTCGATTTCATTTTCGCCGACCCGCCATACGATTTGCCGGAGCTGACCGACGTCCCCATCAAAGTCCTGACCGGCGGCATCCTCCGCACCGGAGGCGTCTTCGTGATGGAACACTCCAAAATGCAGGACTTTTCCGCCCTACCCAACTTCCACCAGAAACGAGTTTACGGCTCAGTCAATTTCAGCATCTTCGTAAGGAAAGGCTTGTCATAAGACAGCAGCATATTTCCGGATTTGAGCAAGTCTTGCCGCAAAAGTCTTGTCCTGACGCGCTGTGTTCATGTTATATTTTTCCTGCAGGTGTATCAAAGAATCGGCAGGAACATCTAATGCTGCCTCAAACATCAGCGCCGTAGAAGTCGAAACCGGACGTCTCTCATTAAGAATGTCATTCAAAACCTTGTATGACATTCCCATCTGTTTCGCTAATTGCCTCTGGGAAAGTTTACGAAATTCTATTTCATCTTTAAGCACTTCGCCGGGATGAGTGGGTGTATAACCATATCTAACTTTTGACATAACTGCTTTATTTATAATGTTTTGATAATAGTTTTGCGGTATTTCGCGACAATCTGCGGTTGAAAGCGATATTTCTTGTCTGAAGACTTTCCGTATTCATACAATTCCTCCAAGTATTTCTTCTCAAACTTTATTTCCATATTAGCGTATATTCGCTTGCAAAAATATGGAATTTTTTCGATATGTCAGCAAAAAAAGTGGATTTTTTTGATTCTTAATTCTCAATATTAATTATTAATTCAAAGAAAAAAGCCCGACAGTTGTCGCAACTGCCGGGCTTCAAAACTTTGTATATTATTTATTTTTTAATAATGGAAAGTTTTAATTTTATTGTACTGCACCACTTGAAGTTACAGGCTCTTCCCAAGGATCAACCGTTACCTGGAATGAGATGCCCGCGTTACCGCCGCCGCCGCTGCCGCCACCGGCATTAAATTCGAGTTGCAGATTGTACTGCCTGCCCATCTCAAATACCAGACCTTTTGTTGTCACACCTTCAGTGTTGATGTCGGCGAAAGCGATCTTCTCCTCGTTGATCAAATTACTCAGTTTGTAGCCGATTACCAAATGGAAGTCGGAAGCCGACGCAAACTGTGCCGGATCACCGTCGGTGAGAGGCGTTATCTGCGGAAGCACAAGCATTGCCTGTTCCTCCGAAACAATCGAATGATAATCATTATCAGCCGGCACAGCAACGCCGCTCTCGGGAACAAGCCAACGCATAGTATCCTTCTGCTCGCCGGTACGCACCCAAAGCACCTTGTACTTCGTTGTGTCGTCAGCTGAAGCAGGGCTAATAGAGCTAAAATAATCATCGTTGAGGTCCTCCGTATCAACACCGCCGCCAACCCAAGTATTGGCATCAAGATCAAGCGTCCCTTCGGTTGCAAGGTTCACCAAATACAACTTGGTGATAATCAGCGGGTCTGCCGTCTTGTTTTTAACAGACACAAGGACGCGGCTGAGAGCGTGCTTGAATGCAAATGATACCGTTGTATTGCTCAGAGCCGGCAAAATGGTGGTTGCGACAAGTAAATCTTGCTGCGCTACGCCTTTGGGGTCTGAACCCGGACTTGGCACTTTGTACGAGATTACGTTGTCGGTGGCCGGAATCGCAGAACTACCACCGTCAGTTATCGTAAAAGCCGATCCTGAAGTGCCTGTTACAGGCGCATGAATGGGTGAAAAGGCGGTAAAAATGGCTGATGTAGCTTCGGTCGGGAAGTAAATAGTCGGAGCATAGGTAAAAGTACCTTTTACTGCGTCTCTTACTACCGATTTCCGATCGAAAAGCACCCTGGTGAGAGAACCTGCTTCGTTAACCCGGCCGTTGACGACAAAGCCGTCAATCTCGGCCACAGTGGTTGGCAGTGTGTAGGTTGAGGGCCTGCTGCCCTGGATTCTAAAACTGATGGCATCGCCTACTGCAGGTTCTGTAGAAGGGGTTGGCGCATCTTCACTTTGGCAGCTCGTCCATACCGAAACGGCTGCGAGGAGCATAGCTCCGTTTAAAAATAACTTGTTCATAACTTTAAAAAATTTAAATGAATAAAAATGTAAAAAAACACATAAAATCTAAAAACATAAAAAACATAAAATTTAAAACTTAAAACTTAAAATATGAAATCAAAAATCAAAAATCTAATATCTAAAATCTAAAATCTAAAATCAATTAGTCTCAATCGCCACCGGCCAGTCTTGCACCGAAACGGAGAACTTTATCGCCGTCTGGGTGAAGTCAAGCCGCATATTATACTGTTTACCCATCTCGAAAACGCACTGATAATTGTTATTGCTGTTGTAAACAATAGGGTTATGGTAATATATACACTTTTCGGCAGTGATATTTCCGAGACGGTATTTCACTTTCAGATGAAACGAATCATCAAAACCATTGTTGCCATACGTAGTTATCTGCGGTATG
>JAISTJ010000038.1 GCA_031272655.1 Tannerella sp. | reverse complement strand
TGGTAGAGCCTGAACACGAAAATAAGCATCAACAAACAGTTTCACGCTTTTTTCATGGACGAAAACAAGATAGATATAGGGCGAATGATACTGATGGAACTCAAAAGGCAGAAACGTTCCATCGCCTGGCTTGCCGAAAAAATCGGTTGCCATCGTTGCCATTTGCCGCGTATGTTAAAAAAGACAAGTCTCGACAGCGACCTGTTGTGTCAAATCTCAATAGCCTTGGGCGTTGATTTCCACGCCGACTACAGCCAAAAATTCCATCGTTGCAAAAATGCAACATAATGAAGCAATTACGCAACACAAATTTGTTTATAATCAGAAAAATGCGTATATCTTTGCAGCGAAAATTTAATGCAATAATATGGCTTTGATAGATGTAGTAAAATGCGAAGTAAACGACACTGAGTTTGTCTATAAATTCCCGTCGGACGACTTGCGGCTCGGCACTCAGTTGGTTGTTTATCCTGCTCAAACGGCGTTCTTTGTGAAAGGAGGCGCGGTTTACGATGAGTTTCAGTCCGGTACTCATACTCTGAAATCGGAAAATATCCCGTTGCTCAACAAACTGATAAACTTGCCTTTTGGCTCGAAATCGCCTTTCAAGGCTGAAGTCTGGTTTATCAACCAGATTTCAAAATTGGACATAAAATGGGGAACGCCATCTCCAATCCAACTCGAAGACCCGCGCTACAGCGTGATTGTACCTGTCCGCGCTTTCGGACAGTACGGCATCCGTGTGAAAGACCCGCGCAAGTTCCTCGAAACGCTCATCAGTAATATGACTTCCTTTACCTCTGATAAAATTGAACAGTATTTCAAAGGGAAGGTACTGGCTCAGTTGAGCGCCCTTATCTCGCAGAAAATCGCAATGGAAAACATCTCAATCCTTGATATTAACGTGCATTTGGTTGACATGTCGGAATACACCAACGAGAAACTCAATGCCACTTTCAACAAGTACGGCATCGAACTTATCGAATTTTCCTACGTTTCTATCAACGTGCCGCAAGACGACCCAAGCATCATAAAACTGAAAGAGGCTAAAGACCTTGCGGCGCGGATGAAAATCACGGGACGCGATGTCTATCAGATGGAACGCAGTTTCGATGTGATGCAAGCCGCAGCCAAAAACGAGGGCGGCGGGATGATGAACATCGGAGCCGGACTTGGCGCCGGTATTGGCGTTGGCGCTCAGATGGGCGGCCTGTTCGCCAACACGATGAATACCAATCCGGCAACCCCTCCACCGATGACGCCGCCGGTATCTTATTTTCTCTACCTGAACAATGCTCAGCAAGGCGGTTTTGATTTTCAGACGGTCGCCAATCTCATCGCCCAACGGCAAATCACTCCCGACACTATGGCGTGGAAACAGGGATTGCCAAACTGGGTAAAAATCTCGGAGTTACAAGAATTTACAAACCATTTCGGCGGACAGCAAATGCCACCGCCGATGCCAAACAATATATAACAATGACGAAGAATATAGTTTTGATTACAGGATTCATCCTGCTCATTGCCAACCTGCTTATAGGCAGTATTTTGTCGGTATATCCCGCCTTTAACATGCTGCTAAACAGCGGAGTGATTATCGCAAACACCGTTTTGCTCTATCTTTTGAGTATTATTACGCTTAAAGACGGATTTCGGATTTCACTTTCGTTTCTTTTCTCGTTTTTCGGTCTTGTAGAGTTCATTCTCGGCCTAATAGCCCCGCAACGCTACGAAGACAACGGCTATTTGCTTGCCGTCATCCTGATTGTCGCCTTCGAAGCGATAGTGCTGGTGATAACCCATTTAGTATCAAAGAATGTTTAATTAACTGATTTATAATTATTAATTTTAAGTATATGAAAGAAAGAACAGATTTAATCGAAGAAGCAGGCAATTTATTGGAATTAAAAATGAATGCCTTATTATCTAAAGAAATCGGGATATATTTACAGAAATATCCTGTTAAGACCTCTCAACAGTATCGTTATTCAAAAGAGAACAAACTCGTATGTCTTGCTGAAACAGAAATGTCAAAGATATTTGAGATTTTCACTCAAAATTTCGCGTCTGAAGGATTGGGCTGTACTGTAGATACTTCTTGTGTCTATTTTGGTATATCCCATTTAAGTACAAGTAAGTTGGAACAAGTTATTAACAATTTAAAAAATAAATAATTATGTCAAATGTATTATTGGGCGAAGTAATATGCCGGACTTGCGGCACAACAAACTTACCATTAGTGAATGGAAGCAAGTGTACTACTTGTGGCAACGATTTGTTTCCGAAATCGGCAACAATGAGTAACACTCAACATCAACAAGCAATCTGCCCTAATTGCGGGGCAAACATTAGAAACCTGCAGAACTGCGAGTTTTGCGGAAGTTTATTAATTCGTTTGCAACAGCAGGGAATTAACATTGAGCAGTCGGGCTATAAAGACGACAGCAAAGTATTCAAGGAATTGGTTCCTGCTTTGAAACGTCATTTAGATTTACAAATTCCTCCTATCGGCGAAACGGTTGTACATGTTGCTACTGACATTTATTATAAAGATATAAATGGGAAGATGATTGATTGTAATTGCGGCATTCTAAGGAATTTAAACTCAGCAGTTGACTATAGCGAGTTTTTTCCTAATACGGATTTATCAAAAAAACATCTGATGATAGTTTCCATATTTTTGCCTGATGTAGTAAGCGGTGATGATTTGAAACTGCGAAAATTCAGGAACTTGGATATTTACGAACTATTTACAGAAAAAATCAGTTTTGATGCCAATAATATTAAAGTCTATGAATATGCCATTGATTTTGGCAATGACGCAGAAGGCGCTGCTCGGTTAATTTCAAAAGTGATGCATGAAGTATTTGGTATTCCATACGAAGCAGATATTGAATGTCATACAAATTCCGGAGATGATATTGTCAGGGACAGGGCAATAATGAAGGGAATAATATTCGGCACTCCGATTGAAGAAAATGTTGAAGAAAAAAAATCAACGTCTTGGTGGATTTGGTTGCTTTTTTTAGTGCTTTTGGGAATTTTGATATTAATTTCATTATTTGGAGGATAGGAATAATTCTCTGTGTTACACAAGTACCTATTAAGCCGAAACAGACAATTGTTTTGGCTTGAGTGGTTGTTGCCGTTTTTGCTCGGTTCGTTTTTTGTGTCCGAAATAACAGCTTTCACTAAGTTTCCAGTTGAATTTGTATTGTCTGTCTGACGAAGGCGCAATGGCTATGGAACTTTTGTTAATTTTCTCTCTGCAAATTTTTAAATTCAGGGATAAATTCTTATCTTTGTAGCCATAAAATTCAAAAAAACAGCGCAATTATGGAAAAGAAACTGCTTAAAATAGGCGACAGCAAGTTCGACAGCCAGATAGGGGGCGGCTACTATTATATAGATAAGTCGCTGTTAATAAAAGATTTGTTCGACAATCCTGCGGAGGTAACGCTTATCACCCGCCCACGTCGCTTCGGCAAGACGCTTAATATGTCCATGTTAAAGTCGTTCTTCGAGCACAACTGCGAACTGAGGCGTGATAACAAAGATAAACGCCATCTGTTCAACGGTTTGAAGATAGAGCAGGCAGGCGAAAAGTATATGCAACATTTTGGGCAGTATCCGGTTATATTTCTGTCGTTCAAGGAAATAAAAGCAAGCACATGGGAAGTAGCGTATGAAGCCTTCAAAAAATGCATCTACTATGAATATGAGCGACATGCCAACATTGCATATTCGGAAAAAATATCCGAGTCAGTTAGAATAGGCTTTCGCCGTTTTCTTGACAGAGCTGCGCCCGACAGCGATTTCCCTGACTGTCTCAAGTTCCTGTCAGACTGTCTGCATAACTACTACGACAAGAAAGCAGTGATACTTATAGACGAATACGACGTGCCGCTCGAGAGCGCATTTACCGGCAATTATTATGACAAGATGCTCGAACTCATCCGCTCGATGTTCTCTTCGTCGCTCAAAGATAATGACTCACTGGCATTTGCAGTGATGACCGGCTGCCTGCGCATTTCCAAAGAGAGTATCTTCACCGGACTTAACAACCCGTCCATGATTTCTATCTTAAGCAAAAAATATTCCGAACATTTCGGTTTTACACAACAGGAAGTTGATGAAATGCTTCGATACTTTGGTTTGGATATGAAACACGATGAACTGAAAGAGTGGTACGACGGCTATCTTTTCGGCGACACGGAGGTCTATAACCCATGGAGTATTATCAACCAGATCAGCGAATTGATAGCAAGTAACAATGCTTTCCCCAGAGCCTACTGGGCAAATACGAGCGGAAATGCTATCATTCGTACTCTGATAGACAAGGTTGTTGACGCCAATGCCCAGAGCGAGTTGGAAACGCTTATGGCAGGCGGCACAATAGAAAAAGCCGTAAAAGAAAATATCACTTACAACGACGTCGAGGATTCGATAGATAACCTCTGGAACTTCCTGTTCTTCACCGGCTACCTTAAAAAAGTCGGCGAGAAGTTTAAAAACAACAAACTCCATCTCATTCTCGCTATTCCGAACACCGAAATTAAAACTATCTATTTAGACCAAATAAGCGAATGGTTTGAGAAAACCGTTAAGGTCAATAAACTCCCGCAAGAGTTAGTCCGCGCACTGATAGCCGGCGATGCTGCAAAAGCCGAAACATTGTTGTCGGACGTTCTAATCCGGTCAATCAGTTACTACGACACAGCTGAGAACTTCTATCACGGCTTCCTGACGGCATTGCTGATCGGCACAGGCGAATATGAGGTAAAGTCGAACCGCGAGACGGGCGACGGTCGCAGCGATATCTTCATGCGCCCGAAATCGTACAAGTTACCCGTCATAATCATTGAAGTGAAGATTTCTGACGCTTACGAGACATTGATTGCCAAAAGCAAAGAAGCGCTTCGGCAAATTGAAGACAATAATTATGCCGACGAGTTCATCGCCGAAGGTTACCCAAAAATCCTCAAATACGGCATCGCATTCTTCAAGAAGGAATGCGTTGTAAGTAATTGATAATTAAAAAAATTACTGTTATTTAGAGTTCTTCTTGTAGTACTTAATCATCTTTGGGATAACGTCTTCGATGGCGCCGGTTATCACATAGTCGGCTATGGTGTTGATAGGCGCGTCGGGGTCGGTGTTGATAGAGATGATGATAGAACTCTCCTGCATGCCGGCGATATGCTGTATCTGACCGGAGATGCCGCAGGCGATATACAGTTTGGGGCGGACGGTAACGCCTGTCTGCCCTATCTGTCGGTCGTGGTCGCAGAAACCGGCGTCCACGGCGGCGCGCGAGGCGCCTACCTCGCCGTTGATGGTCTTGGCAAGGTCGAAGAGGAGGCTAAAGTTCTCGCGCGAGCCAACGCCGTAGCCGCCGGAAACGATTATCGGGGCGTTGCGGACGTTGTTTTTCGCCTTGACGATGTTGCGCTCGATGACTTTTATAACATAGTCGGTATCAGGCACATAGTCGGCTACGCGGTGTTTGACGACCTCGCCTTTATAGTCTTCGCTAAGTATTTCCTTTTTCATCACTCCTTCGCGGACGGTAGCCATCTGGGGGCGATGTTCGGGGTTGATGATAGTCGCCACGATGTTGCCGCCGAAAGCGGGACGTATCTGATAGAGGAGGTTCTCGTAGGTAACACCTGCTTTTTTGTCTTCGTGCGAGCCAATCTCAAGCGAGGTGCAGTCGGCCGTCAAACCGCTTTTGAGGGCTGACGAGACGCGCGGACCGAGGTCGCGCCCTATGACCGTCGCTCCCATGAGACATATCTGGGGCTTCTCGGCGCGGAAAAGGTTTATCAGAATGGAAGTGTGCGGCAACGAAGTGTAGGGGTAGAGGCGCTCGTCGTCAAAGACATGCAGTTTGTCCACCCCGTAAGGAAACGCCTGTTTTTCAATGCCATCCAAGCGGCTGCCTGCCACTATTGCTTCGAGTTGGCAGTTAAGGGTGTTAGCCAGCGCGCGACCCTTAGTCAGCAGTTCAAGGCTTACATCGGCTATCACGCCGTCTTCTATCTCGCAATATACAAATAAATTGTTCATCTTCGTTTATCCTATTGTATGACTTGAAATCAGTTCTTTAATCAGTTCTTCGACGTCGCTGTCGGCGCCGGTGATGCTTTTGCTCTCTTTTGCCTGAAAGACAATGTTTTCAATCGCCTTGACCTTTGTAGGCGAGCCTGATAGACCGCACTGCTGCGTGTCGCCGTCCACGTCGGCAACGCTCCACTCCTTTATATTAAGGTACGCGTACTTGTCATAGAGTTCGCTGTATGGTAGCGTGGCGCCGTCTTTGGTGCGTTCAGCCTTTTCCTGTGCGCCGAGCGCGTGTTTGTACTTCTGCACGAGGCGGGCATTGCGGGGGCGGCACGGGGCGGCGCTGCCGTTGACCGTCAGCACGAGCGGCATCGGCGCTTCCACGATTTCTATGCCGCCGGTGATGCTGCGCTTGACCTTAACTTTGCCGTTCTCAATCGCCATAATCTCCTCTGTATAAGTTACTTGCGGCAGACCGAGTTTCTCTGCCACTTGTGGTCCTACCTG
>JAISTJ010000026.1 GCA_031272655.1 Tannerella sp. | reverse complement strand
GAGACCGAGAAGAAAGAACTGCGTATCAGCGCATTGGAAGAAGAAAAGCGGCTTCAACGGTTTATCGGTTTGGCTGTCGGGGCGGCGCTGCTGCTGGCGGCGCTGGCGCTGCTCTTTGTCTGGCTCTGGACACGGCAGAAACGGCGGAAGGCGGAACTCGAAGCGTCGCAGGCGCGGCTCATAGCAGAGCAGGCTACGCTGCAAATCAAGCAGTTGGAACAGGAGAAGCAACTCGTCGCCACCCAAGCCGTACTCGACGGCGAGACGCAGGAACGCACCCGCCTTGCCCGCGACCTCCACGACGGTCTGGGCAGTTACCTCTCGGCCGTCAAACGCAACCTCGGCGACATAAAACCAGACGGCGAAACAGCCGCCCGCATAGACGCCATCTCCGCCATGCTCGACGATTCAATACGCGAACTGCGCCGTGTGGCTCACCACCTTATGCCTGACACCCTCTCGCGCTTCGGTCTCAAGCCCGCCCTGCGAGATTTCTGCGACGCCCTGCCGTCCGTCCAATTCACATGGTACGGCGAAGAGACCCGCCTCGACCCCAAACTTGAAATAATGCTCTACCGCACCATCCACGAACTGCTCAACAACGCCCTCAAACACTCCCACGCCGAACACATCCTCGTTCAGGTAGTGCAGCAGCCCGACCGCCTCGCCTTCACCGTCCAGGACGACGGCATCGGCTTCGACCCCGCTTTGGTTGCATCCAACGCCACTGCTTCCGCCGCCGATGCCTCCGCTAATGCTTCCGCTGATACCTCCTCCAATGCTGCCACCCCCATCAAGTCCGGCATGGGTCTCGCCAACGTCCGCACCCGCCTCGCCGCCTACGGTGGCACTCTCACGCTCGTATCCCACCCCAACCAAGGCGCCGAAATCACCGGCGAACTGCAACTGTAAGCTACAGACGAGATTGTTTCACTGCGTTACCAATGACGTAATTTACATCGCCATTTCTGCTCGCTTAAAATATTTATGGGTATTAACCGACGTCATAATTTGCGCTGCAAAAGTAGTGATTTTCCCTGAAAACTTTCATGGAACAAAATAATTTTAGTAATTTTGTGGGCGAAAATTTAAGCGAATAGATGGATTATGGCAGAAGTGCAGGGCGAGACCATCCGAGAATACGCTCTGCGAAACAGCAGCAAATATGGCGGTTATGAAGCGCAGTATAATTATTGTTGGCGGCGGGGCGGCGGGATTTTTTCTTGCCGCCAATTTGAAGGCTGAAAATCAGGATGTTGTCATACTTGAACAGTCGAAGCAGCCGATGCAAAAAGTACGGATTTCGGGTGGCGGAAGGTGCAACCTCACTCATGCCTGCTTTGAACCGCGCGAATTGGTGGCTTCGTACCCGCGCGGGTCGAAAGAATTACTTGGCGTTTTTACGCGGTTTCAGCCTGCCGACACCATGCAATGGTTTGAAAGCAAGGGAGTTGCTTTATATACAGATGATGAAGGCTGCGTTTTTCCACAATCCGATTCTTCTTTAGACGTTGTCAATACACTGCTAAGAGAGGCTTCACGCAATGGCATCGAGGTCAAATGCGGCACAACCGTGCAGGAAATAACAAAAACCGCTGATGGCTTTGAAATCAAGACCGACCAAGGCGCCCATCAGTGTGATACTTTGGTAATTACAACAGGAAGTTCAAGGCAGATTTGGAAGATGCTTGAGCGGTTGGGACACCGCATTGTGGCGCCCGTGCCGAGTCTGTTCTCGTTTGTTTGCCGCGACAGGTTGCTGCAAGATCTCGCTGGGACGGTTTTTGCGAATGTGGAAGCAACCGTTCCGTCATTAAAAATCAGGCAGTCGGGCGTGCTGCTTGTAACGCATCAAGGCTTGAGCGGGCCGGTCATCCTGCGCGTTTCCGCTTTCGGCGCGAGGGAATTGCATGCACTCAATTACAGTTTCGATCTCCGCCTGAACTGGATTGCAACAAAGCGCGAAGAGACCGTTGCGATGCTGTTAGACGAAAAGCGCCGCAACCCTGCAAAACACCTTTATTCGTCTAATATTAAGTGTGTTACATCTCAATTCTGGAAAAACATCTTGAACACTGCAAATATAGAAAATCGCCTGTGGGCTGATACAAGCAAGGATGTCATCAATAAAATCACTGATAGTCTGACAGATACATGCCTCAAAATCACTGGCAGGAACACCATGAAAGAAGAGTTTGTAACGGCGGGAGGCGTTGATTTAAAGGAAGTTGACTTCAAAACTATGCAGTCCAAACTCATCCCGAACCTCTACTTTGCCGGCGAAACGCTTGACATAGACGGCATAACCGGCGGTTTCAACTTCCAAGCCTGCTGGAGCGAAGCGTTTATCATCAGCCGGGCGCTTGCATGATGAGATTGCTTCACTGCGTTCGCAATGACGAAAGAAAAACAATCTGATAACATATCTAATTGGAAAAGTTTTAGTAATTTTGCAGTAAAAAATTCATGAAATGTATCATAGTAGATGACGAGCCGCTTGGGCGGAAGGCGATAGAGTTGTTGGTACGGGAAACGCCTGTTTTGAAGCATGTGGGCAGTTTCGGCGACGCCGAAACTGCCGGTAAGTTCCTGACCGACAATCAGGTGGACTTGGTGTTTCTCGACATACGCATGCCGGGCGTTGATGGCATTGAGTTTGCCCGCTCAATCAAGGGCGAGACTTTAGTTATTTTCACTACGGCTTTTCCGCAGTATGCTGTTGACAGTTACGAACTTGACGCTATAGACTACCTGCTTAAGCCTGTTGAGTTGGAGCGTTTTCAGAAAGCCGTAATCAAAGCCGCCGACTATATGCTGCTGCTTGCAGGTAAGCCGCAGGAGAACAGCGTAGAGAGCGTTACCGCCGAGCAGATTTTCGTCAAAGCCGACCGCCGCTTCTTCCGCATCATGCTGCGCGACATCTTTTTCATCGAAGGTTTGAAAGACTACGTCGTCATCCATACCGCCGAACGCAAGCTCATCACCAAAAGCACATTGAAAGCCATCAGCGCCCAACTGCCGCAGGACGTCTTCCTGCGCACCAACAAGTCTTACATTGTGAATGTCAACCACATAGATTCGTTCGACACTAACGACATCTTTATAGGCAAGCACGAATTGGCCATCGGCGCTTCTTACCGCGACGATTTTATTAACAAATTTATGAAAAAGAATGACGCTGTCTGAGAAAAAAATAGTATTTTTGCAAATTATTTACAAATTGGCTGTTAGCCGGCAATTACAAAATGGATAATATTATTAATCAGCGCATTGCGCTTCTTCGAGAATTTATGCGAGAGAAGAAACTTGAGGCTTTCATTGTTCCTTCTACCGATGCTCATATCAGCGAGTATATCCCTGAACACTGGGAATCAAGGAGATGGATAAGCGGGTTTACCGGCTCGGCCGGCACTGTCGTTGTAACGCATAATAAAGCGGGTCTTTGGACGGATTCAAGGTATTTTCTTCAAGCCGAAGCCGAACTGGCAGGCAGTGAGATAATTTTGTATAAAGACAGGCTTCCCGAAACAATCAAAATACCCGACTGGCTGAAAGGTGAACTTTCAGATAAAGACCGAGTTGGCATTGACGGCAATGTTTATACTGCAAAAGAAGCGTTGAAACTGAGAACAGAACTCGAAGACGGCAATTTAATACTTGTTTCCAACTATGACCCTTTTGAGAAGATATGGAAAGAGCGTCCTGCTTTGCCTGTAAATCAGGCTGTTGCTCATCCGTTGGAATATGCGGGCGAGACTACTCGAAGTAAAATAAAACGCATTCTGGAGGAGGCGGCCAAATTTGACGCCAAGTCTGTTTGGATAAGCTCGCTCGACACGATAGCGTGGCTTATGAACATTCGCGGCTCGGATGTGCCTTATAATCCGGTAGTTGTGGCTCACGCTTTTGTGATGGAAAACGAGACGACGCTATTCATAAATACAAATAAATTAACGCTTGCATTAGCTGAAACGCTTAAAAACGAAACAGTTAAAATAGTTGAATATGATAAAACAAAAGAATGGCTTTCTAAAATTTGCAACTGCAATGTTTGTCTTGACAGCGGAAAGGTATCTTACAGCATATACAACTTGTTGAGCGAGCGTAATTGGGTGGTTGATAAAGTTTCTGTAGCTGACATGTTGAAAAGCCGCAAGAGCGAAACAGAAGCCGAGGGTTTCCGTCGTTCGATGGTTCGTGACGGTATCGCGCTGACAAAATTCTTCATTTGGTTGGAAAAGACTGTATCTAAGGGAATTGTTACGGAATATAACATAGGACTTAAACTGAAAGAATTACGCGCCGAACAGGAAAATTTTGCAGGTGAGAGTTTTCATACTATTGCAGGTTATGCTGCCAACGGAGCAATAAACCATTATCACCCGACCGAAAGTAACTGCTTAACTATTAAACCTGAAGGTCTGCTGTTGATAGATTCGGGCGGACAATACATAGACGGCACGACCGACATTACAAGAACGGTTGCCGTAGGCGCCGTTACGGAAGCCATGAAAAAAGATTATACGTTGGTATTGAAAGGTATGATAGGCTTGTCCAAGGCTGTTTTTCCGGCACGTACACGCGGCTCGCAAATAGACATTTTAGCCCGCAAAGCAATGTGGGAACACGGCATAAACTATCTTCACGGTACAGGTCATGGCGTCGGCTATTATTTAAACGTACACGAGGGACCGCAAAGCATCCGTCCGGAAGAAAACCCCGTAACGATACAGCAAGGTATGATTGTTACCAACGAACCGGGTATCTATCGCGACCATGAATACGGCGTCAGAACGGAGAATATGATGCTCACCAAACTTGAGATGACAACATCTTACGGAGAGTTTTATAGCTTCGAGACGCTAACACTTTGCTATATAGACACCACACTAATCATCCGGGAGTTGATGACTGAAGAAGAAATCACATGGCTAAACGATTATCATTCAATGGTATATGATAAGTTATCGCCATATTTGACAGACGTGGAAAAAGAATGGTTGAAACACAAAACATCAAGAATATGAGTATTTTCAGTAAATTTCCCCGCACATTTTGGGTTGCAAACACTATTGAACTGTTTGAGCGATGGGCTTGGTATGGATTTTTCATGCTGTTTGCAAACTATTTGACAGGCTCGTCCGACTTGGGCGGGTTGGAACTGTCTCAGTCCGAGAAAGGTATCATCATGGGCTTCGGCACGGCTATACTATACTTTCTGCCAACCCTGACAGGCGCCATAGCTGACCGTTACGGTTACCGACGGATGTTAGCCATCGCTTTCGCAGTATATGCCTCCGCATTCGTACTGTTTCCGCAAGTCTCGTCATTTGCCGCAGTCTTCGCCATGTATCTCTATCTCGCAATCGGAGCGGCTCTGTTTAAGCCTATTATCTCGGCTACAATAGCTAAAACGACGACAGAAGAAACATCATCAATCGGTTTTGGCATCTTTTACATGATGGTCAATATCGGCGCTTTCTTCGGACCACTTGTTACGTTGCTTTTCAAAGGTCGTTCCGAGTGGATTTTCTATGTTTCAGCAGGAATTATAATGCTTAATTTCATATTGTTGCTCTTTTACAAAGAACCAGGAAGAAACACTGCAAAAAGTAACGAAGGGACTGTATTACAGTCTGTTAAAAGCATATTTCTAAACATGGGGAGTATCTTTCGCGATGTGAAATTCCTGATATTCCTTGTTATAGTTGCAGGTTTCTGGGCTATGTATCATCAGTTGTTCTTCACGCTTCCTGTCTTTATTTCTCAGTGGGTTGACACGAGTGCAATGTACGATTTTTTCGCCGCCAATATTCCTTTCATTGCCGCTAATTACAGCCCCACGCCGGGAGTTATGGATGCTGAATTTATAACCAATACCGATGCACTGTTCATAATACTCTTGCAGATAGGTGTTTCAGCTGCCGTGATGCGCTGGAAACCGTTAAATTCGATGATGACAGGCTTCATAGTATGCTCTGTCGGCATGGCGCTCACGCTCTTTTTCCAAAACGTGCTGTTCACTGTGGCGGCTATTCTTGTTTTCGCTCTTGGAGAGATGGCATGTTCGCCAAAAATCACTGAATACATCGGACTAATAGCTCCTCGCGACAAGAAAGCCCTTTATATGGGATATTCGTTTATTCCTGTTTTTCTGGGCAATATACTTGCAGGCTTTATTTCCGGAAATGTATATCAGTCGCTATCCGACAAGGTTTCGTTGACAGCAAGATACGTCTCCGAGCACGGAATTAAGATAGCGGATGGCTTGACAACTAACGAGTATTTCAATGAGGTAGCGCGACAGGCAGACATCAGCCCGCAAGAGTTGACTAACCGTCTATGGGATACCTATTCCCCGTCGGATATATGGATGGTAATACTTGGGATTGGTGTTGCAGCAACGGTTTTGCTGTTTTTATACGACAGGACTTTGAACACCCGTAGATAAAAACACCACGCGGAAGTATGCCCTGTGCAGACGCAATTGATTATCCATTTTTTACCTAAACGCGATGCAAAGGTACTCAGTTTGAAAATAATAAAAAAATTGATTTTTGCAACACGTGTTAAAATTTGTGTCAAAAAAGGATACTTTCGGAAGACTTTTAACACTTTTGTGTCATTTTTTGTCATAAAAGCCCGGATTTGACCAAAAAATTATTGATTTTCGCAAATTAAAAAATGTTAAAATAAAATTTTGCGCACTTGGATTTAAATTTTTATGTTGTTTTTGAAAAAAGTCGTATATTTGCAGCGATATTGTTTCATTAATGTTTTTTTCAGCCATGAAAAGAATTTGTATTTTATTGATTATTTGGCTTTTATGTCAAGCCAATGTCGCTCAGGAGGCGATCAGGATTACTCACGGACCGTATCTGCAAAATATGAGTTCGGAGGAGGTAACCGTTGTGTGGACTACTAACAAGACGGCTGTGTCGTGGGTTGAGAT